>CAKNOI010000026.1 GCA_930990125.1 uncultured Clostridiaceae bacterium
TATTTTTTAGATAAAAATTATGTAGGCATTTTGCCTACATTAATTTTACACTAACAAAAATCTTTGATGCATATTTTTTCTATTTTTGTATATAGTATTGTTAGGACAAGGAAAAGGAGGAAAACCATGAATACTGCTAGAGTAAATGAAATTTTAAAAAATAAAGAAAAATGTGAGGTATTCTATGAGCAAAGGCCGGTATGGATTCAGGATGTGAGAGACAATATTGCTCATATTAGTTTTATTGATACATTTGAAGAAAGAAATGTTTATATTGAAGATTTATACGAACCTAACTTATATTTATAACATAATTTACCATAAAGAAAAAAGCAGGAAAAATTCCTGCTTTTTTCTTTAGAGAACTGTTTTCTTTTGGGTTAGGCAATCCCAGTATTGGCATAAGAAGATAGCCTGTATCTTTACCTTTTGACATTTAGCACAATTTCTTGTACTTTTTTCACGGCAGTCTGTGCATATTCTTGCTTTTGCTTCTTGCACTGCTGCATGATAGCGTTTTCTGTCCATAACTGCATTTTGTCTTCTTTTTACTCTTTCTTCTGGAGATATTGCCCTGTAGTTTGTTCTTGGCTTTCTGTTTTTTAACCGTTGTCTGTCGCTTCTACCCATAAAGAAGCCTCCTTTTTTAAATTTTAGCAACTGCTAATATCTTTATTATACCACATTTAAAAATTATGTCAATTTTATTGCATTTTTTCTTTTATTTTTACTACCCAGTTGAGAGCATCAATTGGTGTTAGAGTATTAATGTCTATTTTGTCTACTTCTTGTGCTATTTCTGCTAGCTTATAATTGTATAAGTCTAATTGACCGGCTGCTACTTTTTTGTTTTCTTCTTCTTTCTTTTTTTCACCTAATACACTTTTTCTTTCTAATCCTTTTAAAATATGGTTTGCATTTTTTAATACTTCGTTTGGAACACCTGCTAGTTTTGCGACATGAACACCATAACTTTCGTCTGTTCCTCCTGGTACTATTTTTCTTAAGAAAACAATATCTTCTCCTTTTTCTTTTACAGCAATGGAATAATTCTTTACGCCCGGTTTTGTTTCTGCAAGTTTAATTAATTCATGATAATGAGTAGCAAAAAGAGTTTTGGCACCACATTTTTCTTTATCTACAATATATTCTGCCACTGCCCATGCAATAGAAAGCCCATCATAGGTAGAGGTTCCTCTTCCTATCTCATCTAAAATTACTAAACTATTGACTGTTGCTTCTTTTAAGATAGAAGCAACTTCCATCATTTCTACCATAAAGGTACTTTGTCCCATACTTAGGTCATCCGATGCTCCTACTCTGGTAAAGATTTTATCTACCACACCTATATGTGCAGAAGTTGCTGGTACAAAACTTCCTATTTGTGCCATTAAAGTAATAAGTGCTACTTGCCTCATATAGGTAGATTTTCCTGCCATGTTTGGTCCTGTAATAATACTTAAGCGGTTTTCTTCTTTATCTAAATAGGTATCATTTTCTACAAAAGAACCTGCTGGTAACATTTTTTCAATTACGGGATGTCTTCCTGCTTTTATATCTATAATTCCGCTTTCATCTACTTCTGGCTTACAATAGTTAAAGTCTTCTGCTACTTGTGCAAAGGAAGTTAGCACATCTAAGGTAGCTACTACCATAGCAGATTTTTGTATTCTTTGTATTTGTGCTTCTATTTTATCTCGGATTTCAATAAACGCATTATATTCTAATGTAATTACTTTTTCTTCTGCTCCTAAAATTTGATTTTCTAAGTTTTTTAATTCTTCTGTAATAAAACGTTCACAATTGGTTAATGTTTGTTTACGTATATATCGCTCTGGAACTAGGCTTAAGTTAGATTTGGTTACTTCTATATAATAACCAAATACGCGGTTAAATCCTACTTTTAAACCCTTTATTCCTGTTTTTTCTCGTTCTTCTGCTTCTAATTGTAAAATCCAGTTTTTTCCTTCTGTTGTTGCTGTTTTTAGCTTGTCTATTTCTTCGTTATAGCCTTTTTTGATAATACCACCTTCTTTAATAGTAAGTGGTGGTTCTTCTACAATAGATGCTTCTATTAAGTCATGAATATCTTCTAACATATCTAAGTTTGTATGTATTTGTTGTAGTAAAGGAGATGCCGTATCTGCTAATATTTTTTTAAGCTCTGGAAGTTGTGCTACAGAACTTTTTAAGGAAATCATATCTCGTCCGGTTGCATTTCCATAGGAAATTCTTCCTGCTAATCTTTCAATATCATATATCTTTTTTAATAGTTCTGTAATATCTCCTCTCAGCATCATATTATTTTTTAGTTCTTCTACCGCATCTAGTCTTTCTTGTATTTCTGATACATCGATGAGTGGGTCATTTAACCATCTTCTTAAGTGCCTTCCTCCCATAGAAGTAGATGTTTTATCTAATACCCATAACAAAGTACCTTTTTTGGACTTATCTCGCATTTTTTCTGTTAATTCTAAGTTTCTTCTTGCATTCATGTCTAGTGCCATATAGCGGGTAGTGCGGTAAATTTGGATGGTGTTAATATGATCTAAATTATTTTTTTGCGTTTGCTTTAAGTAAGCATATAATCCATTAATCGCACAGATGCAAAATAGCTTTTCCTTAGGATTTTCTATTTTTCTTTGTTCATCGTCTACTATATCAAAACGGGATAAGTTTTCTACGTTTTCTTCAAAATTTTCATCTCCTAAAGCAGTAATATATACCGGAAATCTTTCTTTTATTTTTGCTACTTCCTCTTCGGAATGAAACATATCGTTGTTGGCTACAATTTCTGCTGGTGCATATCTTGAGATTTCGTCTATCAGTTTTGCAAAATTATTGTTTTCTTTTATTTCTGTCGCTAAAAAATCTCCTGTGGAAACATCACACACAGCGAGTCCATAATAAATACCTTTTTTAAAAACAGACATAATATAGTTATTGCGTTTTTCTTCTAGCAAGTTTGACTCTATTACGGTTCCTGGTGTTACTACACGTACCACATCACGTTTTACCATTCCTTTTGCTTGTTTTGGGTCTTCTAGTTGCTCACAAATAGCTACTTTATAGCCTTTATTGATAAGTTTAGCAATATAACTATCTACCGCATGAAAGGGAATGCCACACATTGGGGCTCTTTCTTCTTGTCCGCAATCTTTTCCTGTTAATGTAATTTCTAACTCTCTAGATGCTGTTAAAGCATCTTCAAAAAACATTTCATAAAAATCTCCTAAGCGATAAAACAAAATGCAGTCTTTATATTCCTCTTTTGTTTTTAAATAATGTTGCATCATAGGCGTAAATTCTGCCATTTTTTACTCCTTTCCTCTTCTTCCTTTATAGTGGATGTTTTTCTCCTTTCAAATACCACATATGTTCGGATACAATGGTAACTGGAAGAATAGTGCCAATGTCTTTTTCAGTACCTTTTAGTACCACTACTTTGTTTGTATCGGTCCTTCCACTTAACATTTCTGGATTATTTTTACTTTTTCCCTCTATTAATACATTTTGAACGGTTCCAATGTATTTTTTATTATTTTGTTCTATTTGGCTTTCTACTAGTTGTTTTAATTTGTCAAAGCGTTTATGCTTGATTTCTTCTGGTATTTGGTTTTCCATTTTATCGGCTACAGTTCCTACTCTTCTAGAATAGATAAACATGAAGACTTGCTCAAAATTTACTTTTCTTACGACATCTAAGGTATCTTCTAAATCCTCATCTGTTTCACCTGGAAAACCTACGATAATATCGGTGCTGAATGTTACTCCTGGTATTTGTTGCTTCATTTTTTCTACTAGCTCTAAATATTGTTCTTTGGTGTATTTGCGGTTCATTGCTTTTAGCACTTTACTACTACCAGACTGTAATGGCAAATGTACTAGTCTGCTTACCTTTTTGCAATCGCGAATTGCTTCTATTACATCATCTTTAAAGTCCTTTGGATGTGGCGAAATAAAGCGAATAATTTCAATTCCTTCTATTTTATTTACCGCACGTAGCAAATCAGAAAAACGATAAATACCTAAGTTTCCATTTCCCACATAAGAATTTACATTTTGTCCCAAAAGCGTTACTTCTTTGTAGCCTTGTTTTGCTAAGCTTTCTATTTCATCTAAAATATCTTTTGGATCTCTACTTCTTTCTCTTCCACGCACATATGGTACAATACAGTAGGTACAAAAATTATTACAGCCATTCATAATAGTAACAGAAGCTTTATACGGGTCATTCCTTTTAATTGGCAAACCTTCTATTACTTCTCCATCTATTTGTAATATATCTTGTACCGTTTTGTGCTTGTTTAGCACTTCGTATAGGTCTTGTGGAAACTGATATAAGGTATGGGTTCCAAATACAATATCACAAAATGGGTAGCTTTTTTTAAGCTTTTCCACAATATGTTCTTCCTGCATCATACAGCCCCCAACAGCTACAATAGTACCTTTTTGCTCCTTTAGTTTTTTTACTTCACCTAGTTTTCCAAATAGTTTTTCTTCTGCGTTCTCTCTTACGCAACAAGTATTAAATAAAATAATATCTGCCTGCGCCATTTCTTCTGTTTTGTAGTATCCCATTTGTTCTAGCATACCACATAGTTTTTCCGAGTCGTTCTCATTTAACTGGCACCCCATTGTTAGAATATAATAAAAAGGATGTCTTGTAAAATTACTGGTTCTTATTTTTTCTATAAACTCTTCTTGCTTTTTAAACTTTTCCTCTTTCACAAAAAACCTCCAGATTCCTTTCTTTTAAGATAGTTATCATTTTATTATATTTGTCGAAATTTATCAAGTAGTTTCCGTAAAGTCCTTAAATTTAACGCTAAAGGTTACAAAAGGAGTGGTTGGTTTTTTCAAAAAAAAGAAATGACTGATGCGTCATTTCTTTTTTTATGCAATACCGTATTTTTCCTTAAATTTAGCAGCTCTACCACCTGTTGTATTTTGTTTTAAGTTGCCTGTCCAGTATGGATGACATTTAGAACAAACGTCTACTTTCATATCTGCTTTTGTAGAATTTGTTTTAATTACATTTCCACATGCACATGTGATAGTTGCTTCTTTATATTCTGGATGTATTCCTGGTTTCATTTTGTTATTTCACCTCTTCCTACTCTTTTTCTAAAATGTATCGTTTATTATCATAACATATTTTAGTATGTTTTTCAAGCTTTGTTTCCATTTTCTTTATTTTTCTTGTACAGTTTGCTGATTTTCTAAATAGGTTGCTGATGTTTGTAACTCTGCATTTAAAGGAAGCTTTCTTACCAGCTTATTTACAATATTAAATAAGCAAGCAACAATTAAAATAACTAAACAAACTTTTTTCCATACTTTAGCTATCATAATACCTCTTCCCCTTTCCTCGATATGTCTATTATACCGGTTTTTTAAGGCGTTGTCAATCATTTTTGTTGCATTTTTTAGTCTATCTCGATGGCTCCTGTGTATAGTCCATAGTAGGTACCTTTTTTAGCAATTAGTTCTTCGTGGTTTCCTCTTTCTATGATTCTACCATGGTCTAGTACCATGATTAGGTCTGAGTTTTTGATGGTGGATAGTCTATGGGCTATTACAAATACGGTTCTTCCTTTCATGAGTTTATCCATTCCTTCTTGTACTATTTTTTCTGTTCTGGTGTCTATGCTAGATGTTGCTTCGTCTAGGATTAGTACTGGTGGATTGTTTAGTGCTGCTCTTGCTATGGATAGTAGCTGTCTTTGTCCTTGGGATAGTCCTTCTCCGTTTCCTGTGATGACGGTGTCGTATCCGTGTGCTAAGTGCTGTATAAATTGGTCGGCATTCGATAGTTTTGCTGCTGCATATACTTCTTCGTCAGTTGCGTCTAGTTTTCCGTAACGAATATTGTCTTTAATGGTTCCGGTAAATAGGCTAGTGTCTTGTAATACCATACCTAAAGAACGTCTTAAGTCTGCTTTCTTTATTTTTTGAATATTAATTCTGTCATAACGAATTTTACCTTCTTGTATATCATAAAAACGGTTAATTAAATTGGTAATGGTTGTTTTACCAGCACCGGTTGCTCCAACAAAGGATATTTTTTGTCCTTCTTTGGCTGCAAGGGTGATGTCATGTAAAATTCGTTTATTTTCTTCGTATCCAAATTGTACATTTTCAAACTCTACCTGTCCACGTAGTCTGGTATAAGTGGTTCTTCCATCTTTGTGTGGATGTTTCCATGCCCATATACCTGTTCTTTCCTTGGTTTCTACTACTTTTCCATCTTCTATTTTGGCATTTACTAAGGTAACGTATCCCTCGTCTACTTCCTCTTCTTCGTCTATTAAATCAAAAATTCTTTCTGCTCCTGCCATTGCCATCACAATAAAGTTCATTTGTTGTGATACTTGCCCTAATGGATTGGTAAAGGCTTTTACATATTGTAAAAAGGCTGCAATACTTCCTATCGTTAAAATACCGTTAACAGATAAAATACCTCCAATAACTGCTACTAATACATAGCCTAGGTTTCCTATGTTCATAATACATGGCATTAGGATGTTTGCATACATATTTGCTCTTGTCATACTGTCACATAATTGGTCATTGATAGTATCAAATCTTTTTTTGGATTCTTCTTCATAGTTAAATACTTTTACTACTTTTTGTCCTTCCATCATTTCTTCTATATAGCCATTTACTTTTCCTATGTCTTCTTGTTGTTTTACGAAAAAGCGTGAACTGTTTCCTCCTAAATAGCGAGAAACTAAAACCATCAAAATGACCATAGCTAATACTACTAATGTTAAGTATAGGTTGGTAGATAACATTGCAATCAGTACAGCAATCATGGTAACAGATGCAGAAAATACCATCGGAATACTTTGGCTTAGCATTTCTCTTAAGGTGTCTACATCGTTAGTGTAGGTACTCATAATATCTCCATGGGTACGACTATCAAAATAACGAATTGGTAGTTTTTGCATGTGATTAAACATTTGCGTACGAATGTCATTTAACACTCCTTGTGAAATATTTATCATTAGTCTATTGTACAAATAGTTACATACAATACCCGCTAGGTAAATACCTGCCATGATAAGAATAATATTTTTTAGTGGTCCAAAATCTGGGTTTTGCTGTCCTAATAAAGGAACAATAAAGTCATCTATTAAGTATTTAATAAATTGTGTTCCTATTACTCCAACAAAGGCACTAATAACAATGCTAACTAATACTACAGCCAGTTGTAATTTATAGTGTTTTGTTACATAGCCTAATAGTCTTTTTAGCACTTTTCTTTTCTTTCCCTTTTGGTTATTCTGCTCCATCTTCGCTACCTCCTTTCATTTGAGATTCGTATACTTCACGATAAATTGCATTTGTTTTTAGTAATTCTTCTGATGTTCCAATTCCGTTTATTTTACCTTGGTCTAGCACAATTATTTTGTCAGCATCTTCAATAGAAGAAATTCTCTGTGCAATAATAATTTTAGTTGTATTTGGTATTTTTTCTCGAAATGCTTTACGAATAAAGGCATCTGTTTTAGTATCTACCGCGCTGGTAGAATCGTCTAGGATTAGTATTTTTGGTTTCTTTAGAATGGCTCTTGCAATACAAATTCTTTGCTTTTGTCCACCAGATACGTTGGTTCCACCTTGATCTAGTACGGTGTCATATTTACTTGGGAACTCTTTAATAAATCCATCTGCTTGGGCTAATTTACAGGCTTCTTCTAGTTCTTCTAAGTCCGCATTTTTCTTACCCCATCTTAGGTTTTCTGCAATGGTTCCAGAAAATAGGACATTTTTTTGTAGTACCATGGCAACAGCATCTCTTAATGCGTGCATGTCATAGTCACGTACATCTACTCCTCCTACAGTAACAGAGCCTTTGCTTACATCATATAGTCTTGGGATAAGGCTTACTAAAGTAGATTTAGAACTACCGGTTCCCCCAATAATACCAATAGTTTCGCCTTCTTTGATGTCTAGGTTAATATCTCGTAAGGCAAATTTGTTTACATCTTTCTCATCACTGTAAACAAAACTTACATTTTTGAAGCTAATAGCACCATTTTTTACTTCTGTAACTGGATTTTCTTTATTTTGAATACTTGGCTTTTCTTCTATTACTTCTAAAATTCTTTCTGCTGAAGATTGTGCCATAATAACCATAACAAACACCATAGATAGCATCATTAGGCTTGCTAATATTTGCCATGCGTATGTAATAATACTGGATAATTGTCCTGTTTGCATGGTTCCTCCTACAATAAGCTGAGAACCTATCCAGGAAATTAATAAAATACAGGTATAAATGGTTGTTTGCATAGCTGGGCTATTGAAGGCAACAATTTTTTCTGCCTTTTTAAAGCTTTTGTAAACATCATCGTTTATTTCTTTAAACTTTGCTTCTTCAAAATCTTCTCTTACATAAGATTTTACCACACGAATAGCAGAAACATTTTCTTGTACCACATTGTTTAATTTGTCGTATTTTTTGAATACTTTTTCAAAATTTGGATGAGCTTTTGTTGCAATAAAGAATAAAATAACTCCCAACACTGGGATTGCAACAAAGAAAATAATAGATATTTGTGTACTAATGGATAATACCATAAGTAAGGCAAATATCATCATAATTGGTCCTCTTACCAAAATACGTATAATCATTTGGAATGCCATTTGTACATTTGTTACATCTGTGGTCATACGTGTAATTAAGCTGGATGTAGAGAATTTATCAATATTTTCAAATGCATAGTCTTGTATTTTGTAAAACATTGCTTTCCTTAAATTTTTAGCATATCCAGCCGATGCTTTTGCTGCATATCTTCCAGATAACATACCAAATGTTAAAGATAAAATAGCAGCAATAATTAGGAGTACTCCCATTTCTAATATGTAGTGTACATCACCATTTTGGATTCCCACATCAATGATTCTAGCCATAAGTAGTGGAATAATAACTTCCATTACTACTTCTAAAACCACAAAAACAGGAGTCAAAATAGTTGCTTTTTTGTACTCTTTTACATATTTTGCCAGTTTTTTAAACATATTTTTTCCTACCTTTCTTTATGATTTTATTGTCATCTTAACTATTTTAGCACAAATTTTTAGTCCTCGCAAGGAAGAAAAAAATTTTTGTTTAAAAAAGTATCCTATTTCCATTCTGTTTTAACCATGTTGCTTTTTCATCATAGTCTGGGTAAAATGTTCTTACCGCTTCATAAAACTTGGCACTATGGTTAGGATGCAGTATATGGCAAAGCTCGTGTACAACAATGGCATCTATCACGTCTTCTGGAAGCATAATAAGCCTAGAACTAAAGTGTAGCACCTTAGTTCTAGGGACACAACTTCCATATTTACTAATAGCATCTCTTACTTTAAAAGAGCTGTAGGGTATCTTTGTTTTTTGACTCCAATAGGGAACTTTCTTTGTTAAGATTACTTCTGTATTGTTCTTAAATAGTTTCTTTACCATAGAGTCTATATTTGGCTTTATGATACTTTCTTCCAAATTTGCTGGCACCTCTATGCAAAACTTCTTGTTTTCTTCCTCTATTGTAAGATGGATGCTCCAATCTTTAGCAGGAATACGAGTAATAGCATATTCTTTTCCTTGATACCAAATGCTTTCTCCTGTCTTCCATTCTTTTGTTTTTTGTTTTGTTTGTATCAGAGCCTGCTGATATTGTTGATAAAGTTGTGCTTCGTGCTTTTTTATTAGTTCTGTCACTGGTTTTAAGCCTACATAAGTAGGCTTGGTAACGTGAAGTTCTGCTCCTTTAAAAAATAACTTTATGGTTTTGGCGTTTGCATAATCTTTTATTTGAATGGGTATATTTTCATGGTTGATGACTATGTATTGGTTCTGCGTTTTCATTTACCTTGCATCTCCTCTAGGTACCTATATATTTCTCCCCAATTATATAACACTTTTATATATTCGGTTTCTTCTATCTCATAAGAAGGTGCATCTTTTAAATAGATGGTTTTTATCTTTACCTTTGCAACATTTTGGCATTTTTTATAAGAGTCATCAATCATAATATCTATATTTTCTTTTATGCATACTTCCTCTTTATTTTCGGTTGCCCAGTAGTATTTATCAAATATATCCATTCCATCTTGCTTGAATCTTTCTTCTGTTATTTTTATCATCTCTTTGTTTAGTCCGCCTCTGGCAGTAATTAATAGCAAACTATGTCCTTCCTCTTTTAGTAATTTCAATATTCTTTTTACTCCTGGCATATAGTTAGATTCTTCTATTATTTGTTTATGATATTTTTCTAGAAAACCTTCTGTTTCTTCTTTGGTCCATTGAAATCTATCCTGAAATTTTAATTCTTTGTTATCTACTTTACTATTTCGTTTTAAGTCTATTTTATCATATAGCTCTGAGTATACTCTAAACTCTTTTTCTGAGTCAAATATTACTCCATCTAAATCTATTCCTATTTTCATAATACTTACTCCTCTCTTTTCTAGTATTGATGCAAGGGTTGGTTATATCTATAAGGTTATTATGTTTTCCTTTTTGAATTTTTTTAATATTCTCATTTGGTCAAAAAAGTCCTTATCTTCCCAATAGCAGAAATCAAATAATTTGTTATTATTCCTTTTTTCTTCTTCTAAATCTTCAATGATGTATTGACTCAAATTGGTAATGTAAAATTGCAATTTTTATTAAGTCTGGTGTATCTATTTCTTCATTATTTATGAATTTTTCAAAATCTGTTAAACATTCTGCAATTTCTGTATGTGGTGGTGGAACATATACTGCATTACTTGGCATACTTCCTCCAATCCAGTTTTGTGATGTTCTAAATTCTCCTGGTGTTTTATGTTCTCCACGAACTCCTTGCATTAATATTTTATGAAGTTCTCTTATTAATCTAGTACATACTGGAAACCCATTTTTTATTCTTTCTACACCATAGTTTGTAGCTTTTACATGATTTTGTACTTCTTCCCAATCATCTCTTTTTTCTGGGTTAATATCTGTTACATCTAATAAATCTTCTTCTACGGTCGTTCTTGTTCCTTCAATTCTACTTGATTTATTAGCTTCAATTTTTACATGCATTTTAATATATAAGTCTACATTTGGTATTAATAATGAATATGCATTTAACTCTCCAATTTGTCTGTTGGCTTCTGCCAATAGTTTGTCCAATTTAGTATCATCCCATCCCCAGTTATAATTTATTTTGCTAGGAATAAATGCTTTGTAATCATTCATTTTTACATATTCGCCTGATTTGTATTCTTCTAACTTCATCTTATCGCCTCCTTCAACATTTTATAAAATTATCAGGATTTTAAAATATTTTCATTCCTCTGTACGAACATTTGTATTGTATCATACTTCTTAAATATATTCAATCCTTTTAACAAAATTTGTAAAATTTTCAATATGATTTTTTATAAAATATATAGCACAAAAATTCCAACAGAATCCGTGCTACATTTAATATAAATATCATTATATTCATTTATCTATAGTAATAATGTTAGTTCCTTTATTGGTTCTTCATATGCTTCAAATAACAAATCATCTAACTATTCTCTTTTGATAAACTCATCATCTTCAAAATCCATATGTTTCAACCTCCATATCTATTCTTCTATCTCATTTTTCAAACTCATTCTTTCTACTTTTGAAAAAATCATAAAAGTATCTTACATTCTCAAGTTCACTCCATTTTTGAACTTTATAATCTTGCGTATCTAAATTATATATTTTAGCATTTAAAATTCCTAACATAAATGGCGAATGCGTTGCAATGATAAATTGAATATCTAAGTATCTTGCCATTTTATTTATCTCTTCTGCAAGTTTTACTTGATTTTGTGGTGACAATGAAACCTCTGGCTCATCTAGTAAACTAAACGAGCTAAGTTCCAATTGCCAAGAGCTTCTAGTGGAGTTTTTCTTTAAACTTAGCTCGTTTAATTTCTTATTCATGTTTCTTTCATAACATCTTCCCAAATTGCTTTTCTTTTTGCTTTATTGTTTTTCCATATTCCATATATTAAATCTTGCATTAAAATTCCTTTCTATTTTTCTTTTTCCTTAATTAATTTTTTTACATCTTTTTTTGTCAATTCTTTATAATTAGCACTCTCTACAACTTTCTTTCCAATTTTATCTTCAATTTCTTTTCTAGCTTTACCTGTTATTTTTCCAGCCTCTTGTACATCATCTTTCAATTCTTCTAGTCCAAAACTATTATTAGTATTATGCATTTCATTTGCAGTCACTTCTGCTAAATTTGTTATTGCAAGCTCTAATTTTCCCATACTATCTCTTAAATTTCTTTTTGTTTTATTAATTCCCTTTAGTTCTTTATATTGAGTAGTGTTCATATTAAATGTACTTTTATATATTTCATCGGTTAATATTGCATAATCTCTATCTTTTGCTCCTCTTTCTTTCCATGTATCAGTTAATTCTTTTCTACTGTCTATTGATTTTAATCTTTGTGCAATCCACGTATCTTCATAACCTTTTCTTATATATGTTTCTTTTGCTCTATTAATTGCAAGTTCTGGATTTACAATTTCATCTAATCTTTCGCTTCCTACTTGTGCTAGCCATAGTTTAAATGGTTCTGCCTTTGGAGAAGGTATCGATTGAATAATTCTCAATATTCCTTTTGAATTCGCTGTCCTTATTTTTCTTTTTTTTCCATCTTTTGCTATCATTTCAACTAGGGTACAAATTGTACCCCAGTTGTTATTTAACTCTTGATCTCTAGCTTTAAGCTTTTTAATATATTGTTTTACATCTACAGAATCAGTTAAAACTTGAACAACATCCTCTACTGAGAAATACCAATCTTCGTTGTACCACTTTCTTCTTATTTCTTTTTCTTCAAATAAAGCTAATCTATTTTCTTGCATTATATCACTTCCTTAACTTTTTTGACATTATATAACATTTGTCATTATTTGTCAAACATCTGTTTTTAATGTTTTAGCTTTTTTATAATAAAACTGCCGTAAACTCTCATAAATTATTTTGATATTTACGAGGGTTTACGGCATATTTTACTTGTATATTACGAATATCAATAATTTTTCGTAATATAATTTTTTGTATTACGAATTTTTCAATTTTTTCGTAATATAACCTTTATAAATAACTCACTATATCTTCAAAAGTATCATATCCACTTTCACTATTAATATGTCCTGCATTAGGAATAAAAACTTGTTCCGTTGCAATCTTATCTGCAAAATATTTTTCGGATTCATATTTTACATACGGATCATTATCTGAATAAAAACAAATTATTTCATTAGCATATTGTTTAACATCTTCCAAGTTATTAAAATACATTGATTTATTAACTGCATCATATTCTTCATTTATTCCTAGATAATTATTAAATCCACATACAAATATTAATTTTTTAACTTTTACTTTATTTTCAACTAAAAACTTTGATATAAATACTGGTGCAATGCTATGACCTATAATTGTAGTATTCTCATTTATTAACCCTAAATCCAAATAATATTTAAGTAACTTACTCCAATTTTCATAATTTTGGCATCCTACACCAATAGGAAAATCTGGTACATATACTTGTTTTCCTTTATCTTCTATAAAATCATGTAACCATCCTATCCAATTTGAATATGGACTACTAAATGAGCCATGTATTATAAAATAATTTTCCATTTACATTTCCTCCTCTATCAAGTATCTCATTTTATAATGATATTTACACCCTATCTTCCTAGTTCATTTTCATATTCACTTTTATATTGTTCATACTTAGTTTTTGCTCTTGGCAATCCTTCGTCTACTGCCATTTTTAAGTAATATTCTGATAATTTCAAGTTTTTTTCTGTTCCAACTCCGTTATAATAAAAATTCGCTCCTAAATCATAAATTGCTGGAAGATGCCCTTGCATTGCACAATCATGTATTAATTGAAATGCCTTCCTTTCATCTCTTTCAACATTTCCAAATCCAAAATAGTAATACGCTCCTAAGCAAAACTTTGAAAATGCTTGTTTTCTTGAATTTTGTTTTTCCTCATATATAAGTTCTAATAGTGGTTGATATGATTCAATATGTATTTGTTTTGCTTTTTCCTTATCTTGTTCTACTCCATCTCCAAAATAATAGCAAGCACCAACTCCATAGGCTGAGCGTGGATCTCCTAACTCTTTCCCTTTTCCATCCCAGTACATTGCTTTTTCAAAACTTTGCTCTGCTCCGTTTTCTTCACAATCATAACTTCTTCCTAAAATATAGCACGCAAATTTATCACCATTTTCAGCTTTTTTCCTTACATCGTTTAAATCAAATACTATTGGTTTTATAGTATTACTCATTTTCCACTTCTCCTATCTTCTTTAACAAAATATACCTTTTTATACTTTCATCTTTTTGATACCAAGTTTGTTCTTCATAACCTAAATCTTTTAAATTTCTTAAACTATAAACATTCCCAAATGTAACTTCTGCAATAATATTACTTATTCCTTTTTCTCTAGCTTTTTCTTCAAGATAATTTACTAATATTTTTTGTAGTCCATAGCCTCTATATTCTGGTAATACAATAACTCCATCTATATCAGCACAATTACCTTTGATATTCGGAATCATTTGCTTTAATTCTTTCATTCTATTTGAAACTGATAAGAAAATCCATGCAATCATTTTATCATCTATAAAAGCACCATATATTTCGCCATCATTGATAGGGTCATTAACTATTCTCAAATATGTATCTTTTTTAAAAGGTAGAAAATATCCTTTTTCTTCTTCTTTAAAATTATCAATTACAATATTTTAAATATTATACCTCTTTTTCTTCCACCATTTTTTCTAAATCTTTGTAAAAAATATATTTAACTTCTGATACTTCATTATCTTCAAAAATATATTCTTCTATCTCTTTATTACAGTTTAATAAATATACATATTGAAATTCCATATTTTTAGGATTTTTAGTACTTTTTATTGTGGCAATATATTGTAAATCTTTTTCTTCTGCTTCAACACCTAACTCTTCTTTTAGTTCTCTAATTGCTCCATCAACTACACTTTCTCCTGCTTTTATATGTCCTGCTCCAGATATGTCCCAGCAATTAGGATGTGTTTTCTTACTTGCACTTCTTTTTTGAAGTAATAATTCATTTTTATCATTTATAATCCAAACATGTGCTGTTCTATGAAAATTGCCATCTTCATGTGCTTGTTGTTTTTCTTTTACCTTACCTGTTGGATTATTATTTTCATCAACTATATCTATATATTCCATAGATTTCCTCCATAATTTGTCAGATTATTTCTGACAATTTTATATATTTACTATTTGACATTTCCATTAATAATTGGTATTTCTAGTCAAATGATATGGCTTTAATTCTATATTTTTATTTCTTCCTTGACTCCAAATATAATCATTAATATCAATCGCACATACTTTATTTTCTAATTTCTCTTTTATTAAATCAATTACTACAAGCATATTAGCTCTTATTTCTATTTCATATTCTGAATTTACTTCTATTTCTTTTTTGTTATCTATAATATTAGATAGTTTGTCATTGTATTCTAATATCCCTAATCCTCTCATTACTTGTGGAATTTTATAATCTGCACATCCTACTAAATGAGAATAGTCCACTTTCATATTTTCTTTTCGTTCTCTTATATGTAAAATATCTGATGTTAATAATTGTGCTAACTTATAAAAATAAATTTTTTTATTATTGTATATTCTTTCATCTTTAAAATTAGGAAAATATTTTACAATAATTTTAAATAATTCTGTATCAAGAGTAACATCTTTTATGAATGTATAAAAGTTTCCATTCATTTTTTCATTAACTATTTTACTAACATTTCTTATAATATTATATCTTTCTTCAAATAATGGAATCTCTATATTTCCTTTTAATAATTCTTCAAATTCATCTTTAGTTATATTAGAAAAATCAGTAGTATTTCTTTCTTTTACATACTTTAATATTGCATATAACAATGCAATACTTCCATCTTCTTTTCCATTCTCTGTATTTATTGTCCATTTAGGATTTCCCCAAAATGAAAAATCTATTGATTCATATACTAATAAAAAATTTATTATAGTTTCTGTTGGTAAATCCAATAAATTATATGGAGAAAAACCTAACCAATGTTCAGTTTCTACTTTCTTAATTTTTCCTATAAATTTATCTAGATTTGTTTCATTTATTTTAACTAATTTTGAGTTATTAGCAACATATTTGCAACTTTTAATTATTTTATCTAACATTATAGCTATCTCCAATCTTATTATTTATATCAATACTTATATATTACAGACTAAGCATATTTGATTTATTTTAATCCGTCTTTCTATAAAAGTCAGTTAACTTCCCTCAAATTATATTTATCAATATTTTCTTTAGTTGCATTTGAGGTGCCGCAATTCCTAATCCTGTTCCATACTCTAGTGTTGCTTTTAAATCTTCTATAATGTCTATAATATCTTCATTATTATTTATTATATTAACTTCATCGCATTGTTTTTCAAGGATAGGATCTCCTACTTCTCTTACTTTTAATACTTTACCCATTTTGTCTTACCTCCATATATCACCATATTTATATCACAGATTTACTTTTTCCTCAACAAAATCACTAAAATTCACACTAAATATATTGGATTTTTAAGCAAAAATAAAGCACCTATCATACAAGGCACTTTACTTAGGATTCTCTTTAACTTTTAAATTTTATTTTTTAAATTTATATGTTCATCAACATACAACCATATAATATGGAGTACCTAGCATAGATATATAATCTCTGCAATCCACTCACAGCAGCTATTATATCAATTCTAAAAATTCACTTTATATGTTTCCACACTCCATATCTAAAACAACCTTAACATTAATTTCAGAATTTTGTACTTTTTCTAGACCAAATCTACCTCTTTTATGAAACATTATTGTATCTTGAAAACTAGTAAATTCAAGCACTACCGGTAATTCTTTAACTCTAGCAACGCACAAACCTCCACATGGCTCGTGAAAGGAAACATATCTACTGGTTGTATCTCCTGCACACTATATTGCTCCTCCAGTTCTTTCAAATCTCGTACCAAAGTAGCTGGATTACAACTAATGTATACTATCTTTCGTGGCATTTTTTGTTGTAGAATAGAAATAGTGTGTTTATCTAATCCTTTTCGTGGAGGGTCTACAATTACTACGGTTGGGGTAATTCCTTCTTCCTGTAACATGCTATCTAATATTTCTTCTACATCTCCTGCAAAAAATGTTATGTTGGAAATGTTATTTCTTCTTGCATTTTCTTTTGCATCTTCAATTGCTTCTTTTACTATTTCTATTCCATAAACTTGCTTTACTTTTTCTGCTGCAAAAATTCCTATGGTTCCTATACCGCAGTACAAGTCAAGCACGATGTCTTGTGGTTGTAATTGTGCTTTTTCTATTGCTGTTTTATATAGTACTTCTGTTTGAACGGGATTTACTTGGTAAAAGGATAGTGGAGAGATTTTAAAAATATATTTGTCTAAATAATCTTCTATATAGCCTTTTCCATAAAGACATCTATTTTCTTTTCCCAAGATGACATTGGTGTTTTGTGGATTAATATTTTTTACAATGGTAGTAATTTCTGGATAATTTGTTATTAATGTTTGCACCATTTTTTCTTCTTGTGGTATCATTTCCTGATTTACTACAAATACACACATAATTTGGTTGGTTTTTTTCCCTATTCGTATCATAATATGACGAAATAATCCTGAAGCAGTTTTTTCATCATATATGCTTAAGTTATTCTCTACTATATATTGATAGATTGCTTTTGCAATTTTTTCTGCTTTTTGGTCTTGTATTTTACATTCTTGTATTTGGATAATATCATGTGTCCTATTGGCATATACTCCCATAATAGGCTTTCCTTCTTTATCTCTTCCTAATGGGAATTGTGCTTTATTACGGTAATAGTAAGGATATGACATTCCTATTACCGGTTTTATTGTAATGGAAGTCTGCAATGTTTTTTGTACTAGATTACGTACCGTATGTTCTTTTAATTTTAAAGTTTCTGCATATTGCATATGCCTTAAATTGCATCCTCCACAACGTTTATAAGTGGCACAGTCTGCTTCACATCGATAGGAAGAAGCTTCTTGTATTTTTACTATTTTCCCAAAGGCATGGGAAGATAATACCTTCACAATTTGTATTTGGACAGTTTCTCCTAAGAGGGCACTCGGAACAAAAATAGTAAAGTTTTCTATTTTTGCAATTCCTTCACCTTCGTAGCCTTGGTCTATTATTTTTACAACATATTGTTTGTTTTTTTCTACTGGACTTTTCATTTTTCACTCCTATCTATTTGTTTACTATTTTTTATCATATTTCTTCAAGAAAAACAAGTTAACTTTCGATAAAAAACCCGCACTATAGCATAGCACGGGTTTAAATTATGATTATCTCCTTCTTCCTCCTATAGATATATCACCGTTTACTCCAGAGATTTTTCCTTCTAATTGGAATCCTCCCTGTGTATGAGGGATTCTATCAATGATTGTCAATCCATTTCTGGAATTGACACTAATCTTATCGCTGGAAACATTTTTGGGTCTAAACTTAATGTTTCCATTCCGAGAATTCATTTGCACAAGCAAATCACCAACCAACTTAATCTCGGCATAGATAGAACCATTTCTGGTATCAATCTGAAGACTCTTAGTTTGAATAGGATCTTTGATTTCCACATCTCCCGACTGAGTTATAATTTCAACATACTCAAATAGCTTTTGAGGAAGAAAAACCTCAAGAATTAGTCTTCCTGAAAAGTCAAGTAAAGATTCTTTTACCTTTATCAGACTTTTCTTGCTATTCCATTCTAAGAATATGTCTCGTGTATTACATTCACCATGTAATCTCACGAATCCGTTTTTTCGGTCTCCCGTAGAAACAATGACATTTGCTTCTCCAGCTTCTATGCGAATGCTGTTTGTCTCTGCGTTAAATGTTCGTTGTTTCTCAATTCTCATAAATTCCTTCTCGGAATAATCCACTAATGTGCTTTTCCGTATCAGACAAGAATTGCCATAGAATTTGTTTCCATTCAAAAAAAGGTTGATACTCATAATTTTCCTCCTATACGTACAATGTACTAACGAATTTCTTCTGTCTTACCCCATAAGCTGAGTTAGTGATAGGATATATATAGAAGATAGAATTTATTATAGCATGTTTCTATTGCTTTTTCAATGGTTTTATAAATTCTGCTATTCCTATTTTTGTATTAATTACCACACATCCATAAAAAAATCACAGCATAATTTCTATAAAAAAGTAGAAAAAGTATTGACAAGTGAATATTTTATATGCTAATATATACATTCTCAACTTAAACACTTTTTAAAAAGTAAAACTCTCTAATACGTTGAATAACAAC
>CAKNOI010000027.1 GCA_930990125.1 uncultured Clostridiaceae bacterium
AATTACTCCTCCGCTTCCTTCTGTAATATATTCTTCTTCCTCCGCTTCTTCTTCCTCTACTTCAAGTATGCTAGGGATATAAATTTTTTGACCGTCTTGTAAAACATATGCTAAATTAACTCTACTTAAATCCGCTTCTAAAGTAGCACCTCCTGCAGCTTCAAGGGCGTCTGCAATTCTGGCTCCTTCTGCTAATTCTACCATTCCCTCTTCTTCTACATAGCCGGCAACATGTACTTTAATTTTGTTTTTTATTTTCTCTTGTTCCTGTTCTATGTTATTTTCTTTTACCTCCTCTTCTGGTTCTAGCATAAGCGTAGAATAATCGGTATCTTGTGTCCTTTTATACAGGAATATCCCTATTACTATTAGAATACAAATAATACCAACGGCAATAATAATTTTTTGTGTTTTTGTTAACTCTACCATCTGTTACCTCCTAAATTCTTAAAACTTTAAAAAAATGATTGAAATTCTATTTTTTTTACGATATGATAAAAAGGATTTTTTAAAGGAGCATCAAAAATGAAATTAAAAAAGACTTTACTTTGTTTATTACTATTTTTTATACTATGGGTATTTTCTTATCCTGTGCATGCCACAGAAGAACCTACTACCTATTCTCCCGCCTGTCTTTTAATGGATATGGATTCAGGTAAAATTCTTTACGAAAAAAATATGGAAGAAAAAAGATATCCTGCTAGCACTACCAAAATAATGACAGCCATTTTAGCATTAGAAAATTGTGATTTGTCGGAAAAAGCAGCTGTAAGTCATAATGCCGTATATTCTATTCCAAGTGGATATACTACAGCAAGCATTCAAGTTGGAGAAGAATTTACCATTGAGCAAATGCTATATGCTCTGCTTCTTCCTTCTGCAAATGATGCTGCTGTTGTAATCGCAGAACATATCTCTGGCTCAGTAGAAGAATTTGCAAAATTAATGAATGAAAAAGCAAAAGAAATAGGATGTAAAAATACACATTTTGTTAATCCAAATGGTATACAAAATGAAGACCATTACTCTACTGCCTATGATTTAGCTCTTATGGGCAGGTACGCTATGCAGAACGAAACTTTTCGTAACATCGTAGCTACTACTTCCTACACGCTTCCTGCAACGGAAATATATGATAAAGAAGATCGTATTCTTGTAACAACAAATGATTTAATTCGTTCTAGTTTAAAAGATACACCAGGCAATTACTATTATCCTTATGCCAATGGCATAAAAACAGGATATACCTCACCAGCCGGAAATTGTATTGTTGCTAGTGCAGAAAAAGACGGTGCAGAGCTTTTGGTCGTTGTTTTAGGAGCCGGTCAAACTGATTCTTGGGAAAGCGAAAGATACTTAGATTGCATTTCTTTATTTGATTATGGATTTGAATCTTATACATCACAAACGCTAACAGAAGAAAATGAAGTATTACAACAGATTAAAATTGCGGGTGCTACTAGCGAAACCAAAAATCCTGATGTTTTGATACAAGACCAACTAAAAGCCCTCGTTCCTTCAGAAACAAATTTAGAAAATATAGAACCTACTATTACGTTACAAGAAAATTTAAAAGCACCATTAAGCAAAGGAACTACTGTTGGAAAAATCACCTATCATATTGATGGAATAGAATATTCTAGTAATTTAATACTAGGAGAAAATGTTGAAAAATCCTCTTTTGGGGTTTTGTTATTTCGAATATTACTTATTGTATTTATTTTATATATCATAATACGTTTGTTAAAATCTCTTGATGGAAAAAAGAAAAGAAAAAAATATAAACGATTAAAATATTACGAATTCAAATAAGATTTTATAGAAAAAAGCTAATTTAGAAAAACTCTAAATTAGCTTTTTATCTTTATTTATAGTCTTTCCCAATAATAATGGTAAAATCTACATTTGCATTATTCTCGCCACTAGAAGCAGTACCTGCCTCAATTGCTTTTTGTATTGCATCTTCTATCGTGGTAGATTTATTAGTTCTATTAATAATAATAGTTTTAGAAGTAGAACTTGTATTACCAGATTTTGTTACCTGATAACCTAATTCTTCTAATGCTTCGGTTACTTCTTTTAATGCTTTCGTGTTTCCAGAACCATTTAATACTTCTATTGTTATCGCCTTGTCTTCTTCTGTGCTTGTTGTTCCTTCTTGTGTGTTGGTAGTATTACCAGAAATAGTGTTTCCTTCTTCTTCTACCTCTTCTTCCTCACCAAATAATCGTTCCACTACTTCTTTTGTTTCTTCTTCATCTGGTTTAAAGAACCAAAGTCCATTCATTTTTTTAGATGCTCCCGGAACATCCTCACTATATAAATTATCGGTATTAAATTCTACTGCATAAGGAACGTAATCTTTTAATACATTAAAATCTAAGTTAGTGTCTACATTTCTATTAACAATATCAATTAATTCTGTAATTTTGAAGATGTTCTCTACTTTCATGGTTTGCTCTATAGTTGCTTTGATAAATTCTCTTTGTGTTCTCATTCTACCATAATCTCCCTCTCCATACCATGCAGGATAGGTTGAACCATCTTGGTTATGACGGAATCGAAGTAATTGTTCTGTTTTATTTCCATTGATTAATTGGTATCCTGCATCTAAATTAATAAATAGATTCTGTGTATAATCACGATACCACATTTTGATTAGAACATCAAACCAAACTCCTCCGATAGCATCTACTACTTCTGTAATTGCTTTTGAATCAATTGCCACATAATACTGAATGTCTAACCCTGTTAATTCATTTACTTCTTTTAAGGCTTTTTCTGGTGATATTTGATAAACAGCATTAATTTTGTCAAATGTATCGGCATTTGCTTCACTATCTCCTATAAAGGTATCTCTTGGAATGGATAATAAAGATGCTTTTTGATTTTTGGGGTCATAAGAACATACCATAATAGAATCTGTTAGTTCCATTTCATCGCTTTTTCCTAATACCAAGCAATAAAGTGGTGGTAAATTTTTTCTTGTTTCTTCATCATGACCTACTGCTGTTGCTAAAAATCCAGAAACTCCTCCTCCATTTTTTTGCATTCGATATGCAAAAACTCCTGCCCCAATGAGAAGTGCAATCAGAACAACCAACAATACAATACGAAAAATTTTCCATCCTTTGGATTTTTTCTTTTTCTTCTTTTTTCTTGTTTCTACATTCATTTCTATATTTGGCTCTTTTTTTGATTTCACAATATGACACTCCCTATATAAAAAATAGCATGTTCTATCCGAACATGCTATAAGTATAACAAACTGAATGAAAAATAGCAAGTTTTTAATCATAATTTAAGAAATTAAAATAAGATATTAATTAAAATATTATGTTCATACATCATGCTACCTATCATAGACTCTTTGATTGGCTTTGTAATACTGTCTGCTTTAGCTAGTGGAGCCGCAACAGAAAGGACTCCTAAAATAAGATATACCAAGAACAATCCTTTTAATAATCCAAATAGAACACCACCTAGTTTATTAAATTGTTTTAAGATTGGTAATTTTGCTATTAAGTTTGCAAAAACCTTTACTACTACTAAAATAATATTAGCAATAAGGAATAAAACAATAAATGTTGCCGCATGGATAATCGTTACTGAAATACTTTGCGCAAATTCTTCTGCAAGAGCTTCTTTAGTTTTATTTGCTGCATCTTCTATATTTTCATTAATATATTCCATAATAGCTTCTGATGTACTATTTTCTTCTTGTCCTTCATCTGTTTCTGCTTCTGTAATTTGTTCTTTACTACTTTCTTTAATGGATTCTGCTATGGATTCGTCCCATGTAGTGTTATTCACAATAAGGGTTCCTACTGGTTTATATAGAACAAAGGCAATCACAATGGCTACAAGAAAAGATAATATTTTAAAAGCAACACCAATTAATCCTTTGCGATAACCCCCCCATATACAAAGTCCAATAATTGCAACAATGATAATATCTACTAAAATATTCATTTTTTACCTCCTATATTCCAAATACTTCCACTTTATCTCGGTATACGACTCCGGCAATACTATTTCCTATCACTACATCGCTTACTTCCTGTGTAGAAATATATTTTTTGATTAGCCATCCATTTGTACTAATAAAATGAATTTCTGTTCCCAAATGAATTGCTATGGTGTTATGGTGTGTGTAAATTTCTTTTGGAACACTATCTACCTTATAAACATTTTCTTTTTTTGTGGTAATATTGAATATGCGGATATTCGCACTGGATTTAAAAAGACTATCTCTTATTTCTTCCACTCGCACAATATGACCATTCAAATCAATGTCCATAGCAATTATCTTATCTTCTTGTAATTCTAATAACGTCTCTTGCGTCTGATTTTGTAGAGAAATTACTCCTGTATCACACATACAGATAAGAGCATTTTTATCCGTATACTTAAGCTTTAATACCAAACTATTTTCCGGCGCGGTATAGGTATAGTATACTGCATTTTCGGAATCTGTTTGTGCTTTTTCTAATAACAATATTTTAATATTAGACTGAATTAAACTTCCTAAAGCATTTACCTCTGCATATGCTAAATATTTGTTGTCATTGGAAATAACAACATCTACTGCCTTAGTTTGGGATAAAAATATAGTTGGTAAATCAATTCCCTCTTTAGTAAAGCTAACAATTACTGTTTTATGAGTTGTTCCTGTTAAAACAACAGACACATATCCATTTTTATTAACACTAACTCTTGAAATTTCTCCTTCTACCTCTTTTTCCCACACCAAATTGTTCCCTTCTATCAGATACAATTTTTTTCCATTTTTTTCTGCTATTACACAATAACTCCCATTGGTGTCATACATTGGCGTACTGATTTGTACCTTTAGTTCTGCTTCTTTTTTTCCAGAAGAATTGTATAAAGTAAGTGCACTTTTATCTAATACTGTTACATATTTGTCATAGGCATAGATACTAGGGTTTGTCTCTTCATCTATTTCTATACTTGCCATATTGTTTTCTTCTATTTTCTTACGAAAGATATAAATATCCATAAATTCTCTAAAATCTGTATTCGTAATATAAAGACCAGAAACAGTTCCTATTAAGATAAGTGCTAGCAGAATGCAAGTAACTATGATTATTTTTTTCTTATTTACTTTTCTTTTTGGTTTATTTGCATTTCCTTCGCTATAGTAATCAATCATCTTTTGCTCCTTTTTTATTTCTCCTTCTTTTATATCAATTTTTTCGTTTTTTTTCAATAGAAAAGCCAAAAAACAAAAAGAAAATTTGAAGCAGTCCCAAATAACCAAATACTGGGTACAAGGCATTTACCAAATTTGAAAATCCTAAATAGGAAACAAAAATGCTACTACCGCATACGAAAACATTTTTCCAGAAGTATGTTTTGACATTTTCTTTTCCGTTTTCTAAAAAGCTGTATCCTGTACAAATAGCAGAAGTAAAAATAGCACTAACGATTACAAAACCATAAAAATAAGGATATACTTTTCCTAATAAATTAGCAACATAAATAATAGGCATCTCAATACTACTAATAGAGATATCTATTTTGGTTAACAAGCTTAACATGCATAAGCTCATGATACCTATCACTATAGTACAAAAAAGCGAAATACCCAGTATATGATTTCGCTTTTGTATGTATTTTTTTAGTGGAATTAAAATAGGAATTAACAGAATACTATTGTAACTACTATATAAAATAGCACTAGTAATCCAATTGGTTATATGTGGTATTTCCATTTCTTGTATTTTTTCTACTATATTGGGTGTAACCGTTTTAAAACCAAGTAATAAGATTAGTACCATCAAAATAGGGACAAGAAAAGTATTGGCTTTTACTACACCTTGAATGTCTTTGCTAAAAATAAAAAAGGAAAAAAGAGCCATGATACTACTTCCTATCAAAATAGGTATTCCAAATTCTTGGTGAAAATAGCTACTAAAACCAGAAACCATAACATAAAAGCTAATTAGTAAAAAGATTTTAATAATAATATTTAATATTCTTGTTACCAACGAATCACGTTTTTTTCTTGTAATACATTCTAAAAAATCTTGATAATTAGAAATAGAATGGTTTTTTAATAATTGTAACACTTTTGCTATAATAATACCTGTTAAAACAGTTGATAAGATAATTCCTGCTATTGCTTGCAATCCATAACTTCCAAAAAAAGTATAAATTTCTTTTCCAGAAGCAAATCCTGCTCCTATGAGACTTCCTATAATAACAAAAGATACTTTTGCAATTGTTTTCAAAGAAAAACCCCCTTTTCATGTGTATGAAAAAGGGGGCTTAAATATTCTATCTTATTTTTTTCTTCTTCTTACTTGCCATACAATAATTCCTACTAATACAATAACAGCAGGGACAGTAAAGATGATGATTCGAATAATAGTGTCTTCTTGTTGTGTTGCAGTATACGTAACAGTTCCTGTATTCTTACGAATAGTAATAGAATCTTCTCTTTGATTTAAGTATGCAATAGAATTTAATACTAAATCTTTATTATTATACACTAAAACAGCGTTAATATAGTTTTCTCCAGATACTATTCTTGCATCACTGGCAAATACAGCGTTAGAATAAACAATTAATGTAGAAGTTGTGGTATCATCTATTTTCTTTTGAATTTCTGCTCCTACGGTAAATTCTCCTTGCTCATCCGTATCATTGATTGTATCAGAACCATCGGTTAAATCTGTTCTAAAATAAGAAGAGGAACTGCTTGTTAATAAAGTATTTACTGTTAATCCTGATTCTTCTTGTTTGGTTTCATCTGGCATATTAATTTTGGTTGCATCCATCATCATAATTCCGCCAGCAGATTCTAAGTTTTCGGTAATACTATGTACTCCTATATTTGGTTTAATAAACTCTGGATTTTGAAATGCCATTTTGCTACTATCGGTTTCTTTAATAATTCCATTTGCAAAACTAATTCCATATAAATCTAACACTTTTTGTACATTAGGAAGTTCAGTTCCTACTAAGTTTGGATCGCTAAGCCATAGTATTTTTCCACCTTTTTGGATATATTGAATGATTTTATCGGTTTCAATATCAGAAAAGTCGTTACTTGGAGAGGCAATTACTAATACATCACAATCTTCTGGCATGTCTTCACTTAATAAGTCTAGAGAAGAAATGGTATTAACATCATTTTCAATATAAGCACTTAAAATAAGCATTGTTTTTTGTCCGGTATAGTCTAGTGCATATTCTCCATGATTCGTTAAAATATAAATAGATGGCTTTTCATCAATAGTGGTTTCTATGATTCCATTCGTTAGTTTTTGTTCGGTAACATCAATGCTTTCGTATGTTGTATAATCATAGGTATAAAAATCAGATGGTGTTAATAATTTTTCTTTGTCATCAGACTGTATTACTACCGCCTGTGTATCTGTTGTAAGACCATATTTTTCTTGTAAATCCGGTCTACTTGCTGTATCAATAATTTCTACTGTAATCTTATCATTTACGGTTTGGTATTGCTTTGCTAAATCTACTGTAGAGGTATCTTCTTCAAACCCAAAAAAGTAAATGGTAACATTTTTATCTATCTTTTTAATTTGTTCTTTGGATTCATCGGATAATGAAAATAACTTTTGTGGAGTTACATCAATAGAACTTAAATTCAAACTTCTTACCCATAAATTTAAAGCTATAAAGATAGCAATTAAAATAGCAATTATCACTACTGTAGTAGCTGTTTGGCTTAACCAATTTCTTTTTATTTTCTCAATAAATGCTTTCAAGTTTTTTTCTCCTTTCTTTTATTTTACTGTTTTTCTTCTTTGTAGCACAATAATGGTTAGAACAATAAATAATACCGTAAATGAAATATAAGTTACTAACTCATCCAATGCAATTACCCCAGATGGGAACTTGTCAAACATATTAATTAGTGAGAATGGTGCTAATGTTTGACTTAAGCTAGGAATAAACCAAGTAAGAATAAAAAATCCAATGGTAATTACCCCAGCAATTATCTGGTTTTCTGTTAAACTTGAGGCAAACATTCCAAAAGAAATATATGCCATAGCCAAGAGTAAAAATCCAAACATAGTTACTAATGCTGTTACTAATTGTGGCTGTCCAAAATATAATAAAATTCCAAAATATAAAAAGGTAAATAGCTCTGTAATAAGAACAATAATAACAGCAGAAATAAATTTACCTAGTACAATACTAGTAATACTCCTTGGAGATGTTATTAATAATTGTTCTGTTCCTGATTTTCTTTCTTCTGCAAACATACGCATGGTTAAAATAGGAACTACAAATGTTAAAATAGTGGAAACAGAGTAAAATAAATATTCAAAATTAGTACTTCCATACCCAATAATATCAATATAAAAGAAAATACTACACATTGCTAAAAACAGTCCTATAAAAATGTACCCTATTGGGGATAAAAAATAGGATTTTACTTCTTTTTTAATAATTGCCCACATCTATTTTTCCTCCTCCTTTTTCTCCTTTTTCTTTTTTGCTTTTTCTTTTTTTACTGGTTTTGCTACTATTTCTTCTACTGTTTCTTCTTTTTGGCTAATTAACTTCATAAAGGCATCTTCTAAAGTAGCTTCTGCTTTCTTTAATTCAAAGATGGTAATTCCTGCTTTTGCAAATTCTTCAAATATACTTTTACGTATATCTGTATCTGTATTACAGCTAATCATATATTGCTTTGTTCCATCTTCTAAGTCTTTCATTAATTTTATTTCTTGAATAGCTGGAATAACTTCTTTCATACTCATAATTTTGTTATCTAAATCTTCTACCACCACTAAAACAGAATTTCCTTCTTCTACTTTGTTCTCTAAATTTTCTGGTGAATCAATAGCTACTATTTTTCCTTTATTGATGATAATTACTTTTTCACAAATCTGACTAACCTCTGATAAAATATGAGAACTTAGAATAATGGTATGTTCTTTTCCTAAGGTTTTAATCATACTACGAATTTCTGTAATTTGTTTTGGGTCTAATCCAACGGTTGGTTCATCTAAAATTAATACTTTTGGATTTCCTACCAAACTCCCTGCTAAACTTACTCTTTGTTTGTATCCTCGTGATAAATTTTTAATAATTTTATTTTGTACCTCTTCTAATCCTGTTTTCTGAATAACATCCATTACATTTTGTTTTCTTTCTTTTTTAGGTACCATTTTAAGTTCTGCCATATATTTTAAAAACTCTTTTGGAGTTAAATCCATATATAATGGTGTACTTTCTGGCATATACCCAATATTTTTTTTCGCTTTTTTGGGCTTTTTTAAGGCATCTACATCATTAATTAAAATTTGACCTTCTGTTGGCTGAATAAAACCAGTAATCATGTTCATCGTTGTACTTTTTCCTGCTCCATTTGGCCCTAGTAAGCCAACAATTTCGCCCTCTTCGATTTTAAAACTAATGTTATCAACAGCAGTAAAACCACCATATTTTTTTGTAACATTCTTGAGTTCAATCAAGCAAATCTCCTCCTTATTTATTTTTTGCTACGACAATCTTACCACCCCATTTTAAGAATTTCAACAAAATCCTGTAGAATTCACATAAATTTCACAAAGCAGTGTTTCCGTAACAGTTTTAACTTTTTCTTTCCCTAATTTTTCCAATTTTAAAACTAGTATAACTTTTCTCTTTTATTTAGCATTATTTCCTATCTTCTCGAATAGGTATAAGCATAGAAAGGCAGGGAACCACAAATGGAATATATGTCTCCTTTTCTGATTGCATTTTTATTTATTTTCCTTTCTGAGTTAGGCGATAAAACGCAATTATTAGTACTTACTTTTTCTACTAAAACTAGTGTAAAATCTGTTTTGCTTGGTGTTGCTGTAGGCTCTTTATTAAGTCATGGTATTGCCATTTTATTTGGTAGTAGTCTTGCAAGCCTTAGGAATTCCAGTTTTCAAACTATATTGCAGTTGGTAACATATGCTTCTTTTATTGGGTTTGGTATTTTTAGTTTTTTACCGGAGAAGGAAAATGCAGAAACAGAAAACCCAAAAGGTTTCTTATTTCGCTATTCACATCAGAAATTAAATTATATCCTAATGATTGCCTTCAGCATTGCTGTTGGTGAATTAGGAGATAAAACTTTTTTAGCTTCCATTGGACTTGGAATCCAGTACCCTTCTTCTAAAATGTTTCTTATATTAGGTTCTGTACTTGGAATGTTAGTTAGTAACTTTTTCGCTATTCTCTTAGGTAAAATGCTATCGAAAAAAATTTCCACAAGAACTATGAATATTCTATCTGGTATTTTATTTTTAGCATTTGGTTTGTTGGGTTTGTTATCCTTTTTATTTGGTAGTATTGGCTAAAAAAGGCTATTGGGGATGAAAATTTGCTTTTTTGCAAGTTTTTCGGTATAATAGTTTAGGATAAGAATTAAAAAATGAGGTGTCGAATATGAATAGTAAACAAAGAGCTTATTTAAGAGGACTTGCTAATACCATAGACCCTATTTTTCAAGTAGGAAAATCTGGTATTTCTGAAAATTTAATTAAACAGTTATCCGATGCTTTGGAAGCAAGGGAATTAATTAAACTATCTGTATTAGAAACAGCACCGATGTCTGTAAAAGAACTAGGAAACATTCTTGCAGAGCAGACAAATGCTATCTTAGTACAAACAGTTGGAAATAAAATCACATTATATCGTGCTAGAAAAAAAGATGCTAAGATTATTCTTCCAGAATAGTACAATTTCTTAATACTTTTATTGCATAAAGAAAGAGAAACCTTTAAGTAGTTTCTCTTTCTTCTATTTTTTGCAAAATATCTCTTACAAAATATTCTTTTCCATCATAATCCATTAAACGCAAATTAGGAAATGTTCTTCGCATGATATCATTTGAAAACAAAGTATCTTCTATCCAGAAACATGCTTTCTGTAAGCCGTTTGCGTTTTCTACGTTCTCTCGTATCGCTTCTCCATGATATTGATGAATAACACGATTGTTATAGGTAATAATTGCCCATACCGTACATAAACAATCCACCACCAAGAAAATTGCAAGGCCTATTTCTACTGGTTTTATTATTTTAGCTGTGATTTTGGTAATCCATTTATCTACAATAGGTTTAATAACACGAAGCAAAAGAATTGCTAAAAGTCCCCAAAATACAGAATAGGTAAGACAAATTCTTCCATTAATATCATTTTCTACATATTGCCAAAAACGACTACCATATACAGCCTCTAGCATATAACTCATGACATATTCTGCGATACTTCCAATCAAAACACCATAGAAAAAAAGCTTTACATTTCCACCCTTGTAATGTTGTAGTGCCACTAAAAATACAATAGCCCCAATTCCATACACTGGGCAAAACGGTCCCCAAATTAAACCCTTTCTGCTTTCAATAATTCCCATAGTAGCATAACAATACAAAGTTTCCAATAAAAGTCCAATGATACTAAATATAATAAAATACCAAAACATCTGCTGTAATGTATTCCTCGTACTTTTTTCCATCTCACACATCCTACTCTATTTTTAAGTATTGTACACTATTTTTCTTCATTTGCCTAGCCCTAAAAAACAATTTACCTGGCATAATTTTTTCATTTTCTATTGACATCCTCTCTTATTTGTGGTATGATAATTATCGTCATATGAGGACCAGTAGCTCAGCTGGATAGAGCAACGGCCTTCTAAGCCGTGGGTCGGACGTTCGAGTCGTCTCTGGTTCACCAAAAAAACATTACGAAGTTTCGTAATGTTTTTTTATTGTATAGGAAAAATCGTGAGATTTTGCTATACAACAAGGTTAAGTTACCTTGGACTGTGCGGTTTGCATAGCACAATAAAAGTAAGAACCAGCTTAAGAGAGAGATGCTGGTTCTTTCCGTTCTATTTATCTCCTAACAAAAGAGAAAAGGAGCGAGCTAGACAGTTTAATGACGCTTCATTACTTATCTAGCTCCTGGGAATACCCCATTTGCTATCATTGCTTAGAAGAAGTGTTTTATTTTTCAATACGATATAAATCCGTTTCATCTATATTTAGCGCTTTGGCAATACGAACAATAACAGAAAGTGTTGGTTCTTTCTCTTGTTTTTCTATATAATTTAAATGAGACTTTGATATGCCTGTCATTTTGGATAATTGTTCTAATGAAATATGTCTTTCTTTACGTATGTCTTTTAATAAAATTATTACGCGCATCCTTACCACCAAATATAGTATGTTCTGTTTTGTATATACCATACATTTTGTTCACTTTGGTGGAATTTACAAAAGTTTTTGTCGAAAAATGTAGTATTTTGGCGTATTTGACTTATGCTTTAAGTTTAAAAACAAAACTTGATTTTCTGTTCTATTTTTTGTTGTAATTACTTTAGTGCAACAAAAAAAGGCACATCAAAATGCCTTTTTTGTTTAAAACAAATGGTATTATTCCTTCCAAAAAGTTTGGTATGCTCTATATGCTGTATATACATCATATTTACTTGTTACTTCATAAGGTGCATGCATTGATAATACTGGAATTCCACAATCAATAACATCTACTCCTTTATTTGCTAAAATATAGGCAATGGTTCCGCCTCCACCTACATCTACTTTTCCTAATTCTGAAATTTTATACGTAATAGCGTTTTTTTCAAAGATATTTCTTACTTTTGCTACAAACTCTGCATTAGCATCAGATGCACCAGATTTTCCTCTTGCTCCTGTATATTTATTTAATCCTACTCCCTGTCCTAAATAAGCTGCATTATTTTTTTCAGAAACATGTGCATAAATTGGATCTAACCCTGCATCAACATCAGCAGATAGCATCTCAGAAGCAACAAATACTTTTTCTAATAAATTTGGTCTATTGATTCCTGCTTTATCTAATAGCTCTGCAATAAATGCATCAAATACATGAGACTCCATTCCTGTATTTCCCATGCTTCCAATTTCTTCTTTGTCCGATAAAATACATACAGAAGTAGTTTTTGGATTTTCCACCTCAAAAAGTGCTGTTAATGCGGTATAGGCACATACTTTATCATCCTGTCCATATGCTGCTACCATACTACTATCAAATCCTAAACTACGAGCACGGAAAGCAGGTACTACTTCTAGTTCTGCACTGCTCAAATCTGCCTCTGTAATTCCATATTTTTCATGGAAGATAGAAAGGATATTTAGCTTTACTCTTTCGGACACCTTACTTTCATCATAAGGCATATTACCAATTAAGACATTTAAGTCTTCTCCTGAAATAGCTTCTTTTAACTTTTTCTCCATTTGCTCTTGTGCCAAGTGTGGTAGTAAATCTGTTATCGTAAAAATAGGCTCATCCTCTTTTTCTCCAATACAAATCGTTACTTTTTCCCCATTGGTTTTTACAATCACACCATGAATAGCAAGAGGAATTGTTGTCCACTGATATTTTTTTATTCCTCCATAATAATGTGTTTTAAAATAGGCAAATCCGCTATCTTCATATAATGGATTTGGTTTTAAATCTAATCTTGGTGAATCTACATGTGCCCCAATAATGCGTATTCCTTTCTCTATGGATTCTGTACCAATTACTGCTAAGTACATGCTTTTGTCTCTATTACTATAATATACCTTGTCTCCTGGTTTTATTTGTGTCATCGTAGCAATATCACGAAATCCTTTTTCCTCTGCTTCTATTTTAGCATTTGCTACAAATTCTCTTTCTGTTTTAGAACAGTTTAAAAAGCTCATATATCTATTGCAATAATCAAAGATTTCATGTTTCTTTGCCTCTTCCATTCCTTCCCATCCACTTTTTTCCTCTCGGAATAACTCTTTTTTTAAAGTTTCTGCATCTTGCATTGTATTACCTCCTTTATTTTATTATATCCACTATTCTATCATCTTAATGCATCTTGTAAAAATAGTCAATAAAATTTTTGTTTTTATTCATAAGACCGCTATTTTGAGAATAGTATATTTTAGCAGAAAATTACAAAATTAGTTGTAATTTGTAGAGGAGATATGGTATAACTAATGAGTACAAAAACCGAAACTTGAAGAGGAGAATACACATGGAAAAAAATACAAATTCAAAAGAAATAAAAGCAGAAGAAGAGATAAAAAAAACCGAACCGGTTTTGCAGGAGAAACAAACCACCAAAGCAGAAGAAGAACCAGAAACCACTTCTCATGTAAAAACAGAATCTGCTAAAAAAATAACATTTTGTATCTGCTTATCTCTTAGTATTGTATTAGCTATTTTTTTAGTACTTTCTACTATTTTTGCTTTATTAAATGTAAATAATACACGTATTCTATCTGGAATTTATATTGATACCGTAAATGTATCTGGTCTTACCAAAGAAGAAGCAAAAGAAGCTCTTTCCAATGCATTAAATAACAACTTAGCTCTTACCATACGCATTTATAACGGAGATTACGAAACTTCTTTTTTACCAGAACAAATAGAAGCTAAGTTTGATATTGATGCCGCCATTGATGCTGCTTATCGTATTGGTAGAGATGGTAGTTTTATTCAAAATAACTATACCATTTTATTTACTTTATTAGAACCTGTATCTATCCAACCAACATTGCAATATAATGAAGAAGCATTAAACTCTATTGCCTCTAGCATTGCGGAAAAATTACCAGATAAAGTAATAGAACCTAGCTATTATGTAGAAGATTCTAACTTAATTATTACCAAAGGTCATTCTGGTAATGTAGTAGATACCGAAAGCTTAAAACAACAAATGATAACTAGTATTCAAAACACAAGAGAAACCAAAAAAGAAATAGAAATTCCAGTAAATTATGTAGAGTGTCAAGCAATTGACCTAGATGCGATTTATCAAGAAGTAAAAAAAGCTCCACAAGATGCCTATTATACTAGTGACCCTTTTGTGGTATATCCTCATGTTAATGGCGTAGATTTTGCTATTTCTCTAGAAGAAGCAAAAAAATTACTAGAGGAAGATAAAGAAGAATATACCATTCCACTGCAATCTATTCCTCCTGCTGTTACAACCAATCAAATTGGCACCGAAGCATTTCCAGATTTGCTCTCTTCTTTTAAAACCTATTACTACGAAAGTAATGTCAATCGTACTACTAATTTAAAATTGTCTGCAAGTAAGATAAATGGTACTGTTTTATTACCAGGAGAAGTATTCTCCTATAACCAAGTAGTAGGAAAACGAACTATAGAAGCAGGTTATAGGGATGCTGCCATCTATTCTGGAGGCAAAGTAGTAGACGGACTTGGTGGAGGCATTTGTCAAATTTCTTCTACCTTATATGATGCCGTAGTACTTGCCAATTTAGAGATTGTAGAAAGAAGCAACCATGGCTTTGTAACCTCATACCTAGATGCTGGTTGGGATGCAACCGTTGTATATGGAGCCATTGACTTTAAATTTAAGAACAGTAGAAAATATCCAATCAAAATAGTAGCATCTGTTTCTAATGGCGTAGCAGAATTCCAAATCTTTGGAAAAAAAGAAGAAGTAGAATATGAGGTAGATATTGAAACTAAAGTAATTGCTAGCATTCCTTTTAAAGTACGCTATGTAAATGATTCTACTTTAGCAGCAGGAAAAACCAAAGTACTACAAGGTGGTTCTAATGGATGCAAAGTAGAAGCCTATAAAGTCCTTAAACAAAATGGGCAAGAAGTTTCTAGAACTCTCCTCTCCCGAGATACCTATAACGCAATGGAAAAAATCATTGCAAGAGGAACCAAGAAATAAGAGCAAAACTATTGAAAATCTTACTAACGTATGATATGTTGATAATTAGATAAATCAAAAGAAAGAAGGAATATCCATGAGTGATGAACAGAAGAAAATTGAAGAATTAAATGGCTTTAAAGATTTACGAATAGTAGATAACTTTTATCAAACCTCTAGTTTTTTCCCAATGCCTACTACAGAAATAGGAACATTGAGCGAATCTGGGCAGACTAATTTAGGTTCCTATTCTTTGTGTTTTCCTTACTATATTGCAGGAAAAGACTATTATGCAATGGTACTTTGCTGTAGAAACAGTTCTAACACTGCAAAAAATATTTTAAGAACGAAAAAATGTAGCATTAATTTTATTACCGACAAACGAAAATATTTTAAAGAAGCTGTACGTTTAGGTTACCCAGGGGAAACAACAGAAGAAAAAATGAAAGGATGAAGCTTGTCAAAAATTAGTAAAAGTACCAAGAGTATTTTTAAACACTGTATTAAAAGGGTGTGTTGCATGGGCAAAAGAAAACCATGTTACTTTAATTACCGATAAGGAAATGGATATTATTCAAGATAAAAGAAATAAAGAAAAAAAAGGATAAATTACATGATATATTCCAGAAAAAGGACTTGCAAAATCACTTGCAAGTCCTTTTCTAACCACTTTAACAATGGTTACTGTTGGCTTCATTTTTCTTTAAGAGAATATACCGTTAGGGTTTATATTCGGAAAGAAAGGATCATCCTCTTCAAAGGCAGACTTCTCATCGCCATCCTTTTCCCACTCATACTCCTCTGCTTGCTTTAGCTCTTCTTCCGAAAGTTTAATATCTCCAATAGTAAATAGATTAATAGGCAGTCCTCTTGTCATGGTCAAGAGCATATCTGACTCAACTTGCGTTATCCGATAGCCCTCACTTTCAAAATAGCTTACCACTTCCGGAAAAATATGCCCTACATAAACGTAGGAACAATCCCCATCATCTTGCAAAGTAGCAACATCCTCTAGCCCCTTTCTAATATATTCTCTTTGTTTTTTTAAATTCCGAATTTTCATCTCTTTTGCCAACATTTTTGTTTCCTCCTTTTATTGTTGTCTTTTCTTCATTGGCATAACCAAAAGTATAGGAAACTCCTATAACTATTTAGTTATTCGGACTGTGAAATGACACCCTTTCGTGTTTTCACTAGTTCTATTATATCATATATTTTCCTATTTGAAAACTAAAACAAATGAGAACTTTACAGAATGATGTGACTTTTTCGTTTTAAAATATACACTTACCCAATGAGGTCTATTTTATCCTTTAAAATAATTTATTTGACACACTCCTAAAATATTTGTATAATTCTGATACAAGTGGGATTACAAATGAAGGAATTTACTATAATACCGTTTATATCATATTTTTAGTCCTCAATGAATAAATATGCACTAAAAACTAGAAATAGAAAAGGAGAAAAAATGACAAATTTATTAATTAGACTTTTTATAAAAGACAAAGAGAATGTTCAAAATCAAGAGGTAAGAGGAAAATATGCAATGCTCTCTAGTATTACAGGGATAGTGGTAAATATTTTGCTCTCTATATTTAAGTTAATTATTGGATTACTCTCAAATTCAATATCCATCGTATCGGACGCATTAAACAATGTGTCTGATGCAGGTTCTTCTATTGTTACAATACTTGGATTCAAGATGTCACAGAAAAAAGTAGACGCCGACCATCCTTGGGGACATGGAAGAATGGAATATATCACAGGATTTCTAGTAGATATACTTATTATCCTAGTAGGATTTGAACTATTGCAAAGTTCAGTAGATAAAATTATTCATCCAGAACTTCCAAGTATTAGCACTATTACAATAGTAATTTTAGTAGTAGCAATACTTGCAAAATTATGGCTATTCTTGTTTTACAAAAAGATTGCTAAAAAGATAAACTCTGCAGCCATCAAAGGAACTGCCTATGACAGTATTTCAGATTCTGTATCTACCTTAGCTGTCCTTGTTTCAGCCCTTATTGCTAAATTTTTTGGAATTACCATTGATGGATATGTAAGTTTATTGGTATCTATTTTCATCTTAATTACAGGAATAAAAGCCATAAGAGAAATTATAGATTTACTTTTAGGAATGAAGCCAGACCCAAGGTTTGTTAAAGAAATAGCAGATTTTGCTATGCAGTATGATACCATACAAGGCATACATGACATCATGGTACATGATTACGGACCTGGTAGAAAGATTATTTCCTTTCATGCAGAAGTACCTGCAAATTCAGATATCGGAAGAGCACATGATATAATAGACCAAATGGAACAAGACATTTTTAATAAATTCCAATGTATCACTACCATACATATGGATCCCATTGTAGTAGATGATGAAGAAATAAATGAAATGAAAAAATATACAGAAGAATTTGTAAAAAGTATTAATGAAAAATTTTCTATACACGACTTTAGGATGACAGACGGAGGAGAAAGAATAAATTTAATATTTGATTTAGTAATACCGACTGATGAAAAAATTGATGTAGAAAAAGTGATAGCAGATATTAAACAAGAAATACATAAAAAGAATGAAAAATATTATGCAGTTATCAAGCCAGAACATTCCTATATTTAACCTAGGGAAAATAATTTTCTCTAGGTTATAACATAATTGGCTTATGTATGGTGCCTAATGCAGTATTTTTCTGGTCGAGGTGACAGGAATCGAACCTGCGACCTCATGGTCCCGAACCACGCGCTCTACCAGCTGAGCCACACCTCGATATACTACTTTCGTTTTTTATTTTACTGCTGTTTTATTCTTTTTATACAATAATAAAAGAATAGAACAATGTCTATTCTTTTTTTCTGGTCGAGGTGACAGGGATCGAACCTGCGACCTCATGGTCCCAAACCACGCGCTCTACCAACTGAGCCACACCTCGATATTTATTCTGTAACGTACTTATATACTATAGCATATTTTTTATCCTTTTGCAAGTTTTTCTAAAAAATTTTTTCTAAAAATTTTTCATTTTCTCTTGAATATTTTTACGGGAATTTGACAGTTAATTAAATACAAAATTGATATAAGCATTGACAGTGCTTAATTTTTTTGTCAAATTTTTCTTTTTTCTCTTGCGTGTCATTGCGTGTTATGGTATAATCTCCATAGAATACACGGATCTTAAACACTTTTTCATAAGCAAAAATTTCGTAAGCATTAAAAATGCTT
>CAKNOI010000028.1 GCA_930990125.1 uncultured Clostridiaceae bacterium
TTCTAGTAATTGTTTCATTGCAACTACTGCCATTTTTAATTCCTCCTTTTAGTTATTCCTCCACAAAAAGTACAAACATAAAAAAAGACTTGCTCCTTTTTGTAAAACAAGCACTCTTTTTTTACTTCTTTTTGTGTGCGTATTTTAACGTAGACTATTATATCAAAAAAAAAGCCCAAACGCAAGGGCTTTTTTGAATTTCTTTTGCATTTTTATTCCCAATAGCTTATTTTAAATTACCTTTCTTTTGCAATGGAGCATTCCTACATAATTTTTACTTACTTTTTCTTTTATCTGTAAGTTCTTTACATTTTTCGATATAACTCTTTACAAGACTATTTTTTCAATATAATCTTTAAAATCTTTCTGATAATTTATAAAAAATTTTTTTATTTCTTCCCAGTCATATTCTACAAATGTTTTCGGTAAGATTTCTTGTTCTGCATCTTCAAAATAGCTTAACCCCATTTGCAAGGATAAAGCAGTTCCTCCTATCATATAGAATTCTGGTATAGTAACTACTTCTGTTATATTTTTCAATAATTTGTATCTATCTGTATCTATTATATTCCAATACATTAGTTATTCACTCTCCAATATTCGTAATTCATTGCAGAAGTCCATATATAGTATGCCATTTCTTCTTTTTTCAAATGACATTGTTGTCTTAAATAATTTGCTACTAATGGTTTTAAATCTCTACAATTTCTTGCCACATCTTCTATGTCTGCTTTCGTATAATTATCATTTACCCATTTTATGGCCTTTAAATCTCCATAACAATATAACCTTGCAATTATATATCTTTTATTTTTTATTTTATCTAATTTTTCAAATTCTGTATCCCAAAAATATTCTTTAAATTCAATTGGCATAATTGTATTTCCCTTCTATTATGATACATGTAAAATATAACATAAAATATTTATTTTTTCAACTGCCATATAATTTAAAATCGTAATTTTGGCGTAAAAATAGACAAACCGAAAAAAGTTTGCCTATTTTTTATTGCATTTATCGCAAATTCCTTCTACTTCTAAGGTTACATGATTTACTTTGCATCCTATCTCTGTTAGCATTTTTCGGATATCATTATCCAGTCGTTTAATTTGTAGCTCATATAGATATACGTCACGAACACTACCACATTTTTCGCAGGTTAAGTGAATATGTGGCATGGTGTTTCCATCGTATTTATCGGAGCCACTTCTGGCGCGTACACGAATAATCTTTCCTTCTTCGCACAGTTCTTCTATATTACGATGAACCGTACTTAATGTTAGTTCTGGATTTTCTTTTTTTAGTTCCATAAAAATTTTTTCCGCTGTTGGTAAATCGGATCTTTTTTGTAAATTTTCTAATATTAATTCTTTTTCTCTACTAAATCCTCTCATGTTTCGCACCTCAAAACAACATTCTTTTCTTATTATACCAGATTTTTGTATTTTCGTAAGCCCTTTTCCCAAAAAAAGTAGCTATTCGCTACTTTTTTGTTATCTATTCTGCAAAATATCTTTTTAGTAATCCATCAAATCCTCTTCCATGTCTTGCTTCGTCTTTGCACATTTCATGTACTGTGTCATGAATAGCGTCATATCCTAATTGTTTTGCTTTGGTTGCAATTTCTTTTTTACCCATGCAAGCACCTTGTTCTGCTTCTGCTCTTAGCATTACATTTTTCTTGGTATCTGGATATACTAATTCTCCTAATAATTCAGCAAATTTTGCTGCATGTTCTGCTTCTTCCCAAGCATATCTTTTAAATGCTTCTGCTATTTCTGGGTATCCTTCACGGTCTGCTTGACGGCTCATCGCAAGATACATACCAACTTCGGTACATTCTCCTGTAAAATTATCTCTTAATCCTTTTACGATTTCTTCATCTAATCCTTGTGCTACTCCAATAACATGCTCGTCTGCATATTCTTTTTCTCCATTTTCTATTCTTTCTACAAATTGTTCTTTACTAGCACCACATTGTGGACATTTTTCTGGTGCCTCCTCTCCAAAGTGTACATATCCACAAATTTTACATACATAAGCTTTCATTTAAAATTCCTCCTACAATTTAATTTTTATCATTTTGTTTGGGTAAACATTCTTGGCAAACACCATGGATAGCTACATGGGAACCATTCATTTTCGCTCCCAAATTTTTAGAAACATAAGCTTTCATACTTTCGACTACTTGCATTAAGTCAGATTCCATAAAAATATCTTCCACTTTCCCACAAGATTCACACAAAAAGTGGAAATGCGGATTTAGGTTTGCATCATAATGGTCTGGACCCATTGCTGATTTTACTTTTATAATTATTCCCTCTTTACAAAGTTCAGCCAAATTACGATACACCGTTGCTATTCCCAGCTCCGGCATTTCCTTTTTAACATCCTCATATAAAGTTTCTGCCGTAGGATGGTCACATCGGTTCCTGACATTTTCTAAAATAAGTTCTCTTTGTTTACTAAATTTTTTCATGATTACCTCTTTAATGATAATGATTATCATTATTATATACATATTTTAATAATTGTCAAGTGTCTTTTTATAAAATTGTAAAAGTTTTCTTGTTTTTCTCTTTATCTTTCCTGTTATTTATGATACAATACTGGGCATAGCAAAAAATGCTATTTTTTAGCAGAAAAAAGGAGGTAATAAAAATGGAGCTTAAAAAATGTGCTCGTTGTGGATGTTTTTATTTGTCTGAAAGCAATGTATGTGAGAACTGCAAAGCGAAGGATGCAAATGAAATGTTCCGTCTAAAATCTTATATTGAGGAAAACGAAATCACGGATTTAGCAGTAGAACAATTATCTATTAAAACCGAGATTTCTGCTAAAAATGTCTACCGATATCTTAGCCAACCTGAATTTCAAAATAGTATTCCTAAAGGAAAAGGAAATCACATCAGTTTATAGGAGGAAGAAAAATGACAGATGTTTTTAAGATATTAGAAGAAAGAGGATTCGTTGAACAAATGACGCATCCGGATGAAATTAGACAATTATTTCAAAAAGAAAGTGTACCATTTTATATTGGGTTTGACCCAACAGCTGATAGTCTTCATGTAGGACATTTTGTTTCTTTAATGGTAGCTTCTATTATGCAAAAAGCCGGACATAAGCCAATTATTTTAATCGGCGGTGGAACAGCAACGATAGGAGACCCTTCTGGCAAATCCGATATGCGTAGAATGATGAGCCGTGAAGAGATTAACCACAATGTAGAATGTTTTAAAGTACAAATGGCAAAGTTTTTAAGTTTTGAAGGACCAAATGCTGCTATTATTGTAAATAATGCTGATTGGCTACTAAACTTAAACTTTATTGATTTTATGCGTGATATTGGAACATTGTTTTCCGTTAATAAAATGCTTACTGCAGAATGTTACAAACAAAGAATGGAAAAAGGACTTACCTTTTTTGAATTAGGTTATATGTTAATGCAATCTTACGACTTTTTATATTTACATGATAAATATGGCTGTAAATTGCAGATGGGTGGTAATGACCAATGGTCTAATATTATTGGTGGTGTAGAACTAATTCGTAGAGTAGGACATAGCGATTCTTATGGTTTAACATTTAAACTTCTTACTACCAAAGAAGGAAAGAAAATGGGTAAAACCGAAAAAGGTGCCTTATGGTTAGATGCTACCAAAACTTCTCCATACGAATTTTACCAATACTGGAGAAATGTTGCAGATGAAGATGTTCGTAATGTCCTTTGTTTGCTTACCTTTTTACCAATGGAAGAAATAAATAAACTTTGCTCTGTAGAAGGAGAAGCAATAAATGAAGCGAAAAAGGTAGCTGCTTACGAAATTACCAAGTTAATTCATGGAAAAGAAGCTGCAAAACAAGCCGAAGAAGCTGCTCAAAATTTGTTTAGTGGTGCAGGAATTTCTGATAACATGCCAACTACTAAACTAGAACAAGCAACTATTTCCCTACTAGACGCTATGGTAAAAGCAGGGCTAGCACCTTCTAAAGGACAGGCTAAAATTTTAATTACACAAGGTGGTATTACTTTAAATGATGTTAAAATAGAAGATATTACTTACATGTTATCTGAAAAAGATTTTGTAAATGGTAGCGCAATCTTAAAAAAAGGAAAAAAGACCTACCACAAATTAGAAATATAAATAGCAAAAAAGAAACAACTCCTCTGTTAAGTTGTTTCTTTTTCTTTATGCCTGTATTCCTAAAATGGTTTTTGGCTTTTCTATTTTTGTATCTTGCAACACATATAGTTGTTCTAATCTAGCTACTGCACTATCTACTATATTGTTTTGGTTTGTGTGAATTTCTGCTAATACTTCTCCTTTGGCAACAAAATCTCCTACCTTTTTATGTAGGATAATTCCAGCAGAAGCATCAATAGTATCTTCTTTTCGTATTCTTCCGGCTCCTAAATCTCTAGAAAGAATTCCTACCGCTTCTGCCGGAAGTTTTTGCACATATCCGCTCGTATTTGCTTTCTACCTTTGCAATATACTTTGCTTTTGGAAATTTGTTGGTATTTTCTAAAAAAGTAATATCTCCCCCTTGTTTTTCTACTAATTGTAGTAACTTTTTGTATGCTTGTTTATTTTGTATCTGCTGTCTTATCTTTTTCTTGTTTTCTATAATATTCTCGCCTTTTCCTGCTAATTTTAGCATCCATGCTCCTAATTCTTCTACTACTTCTTGTACATCTTCTGCCATATTTCCTTGCAAAGCCTGCACCGCTTCTATTACTTCTAAACTGTTTCCTACCGTATATCCTAACGGTTCTTCCATATTTGTGATAATTCCTACTGTTTCCTTGTTTGCTATTTTTCCAATTGCTTGCATCCATTTTGCAAGTTTTTCTGCGCCTTCTAGATTTTTCATAAAGGCTCCATCTCCACAGGTAATATCTAATACTATTTTGCTAGCTCCTGCTGCAATTTTTTTACTCATAATACTAGAAGCAATTAGTGGAATACTATCCGTACATGCTATTGTATCACGTAACGCATATATCTTTTTGTCTGCTGGTGCTAAATTAAGGGTTTGCCCCATAAGACTTACCCCAATTTCTTTTACATTTTGCTTAAATTCTTCAATAGCTATATTGGTATGATACCCAGGAATGGATTCTAATTTATCAATCGTTCCTCCAGTAAAACCAAGTCCTCTCCCAGACATTTTAGCTACTGGCACACCAAGAGATGCTACAATAGGAATTAAAATTAAAGTAACTTTATCTCCCACTCCACCTGTACTATGCTTATCTACCACACATCCTAAATCGGATAAATCTAAAACATCTCCCGAATGTGCCATTGCTAGTGTTAAATTCGTTGTTTCTTCTTTTGTCATTCCTTGGATATACATTGCCATAAGCAAAGCTGCCGCCTGATAATCTGTAATGGTTCCCTTGGTATATCCAGTAATAAAAAAGTTAATTTCTTCTTTGCTAATTTCTTTTCCATCTCTTTTTTTCGCAATAATTTCTAAAATATTCATTTGTTTTCCTTTCCTTGTATTATATTTTTTACAAAGCTTTTTCTATGTAATGGACAAATACCATATTCTCGTATTGCAGCAATGTGACTTGCTGTTCCATACCCTTTGTGTTTGGCAAAACCATACATAGGATATATTTCATCCCATTGTCTCATTATTCTATCCCTTGTTACTTTAGCCAAAATAGAGGCTGCTGCAATAGAATAGCAGTTGGCATCCCCTTTTATATAAGACTGATAGGGTATTCCTAATGTATCAATATGATTTAAGGCATCTACTAAAATAAGGTCTGGTTTAGGATTTAATTCCTGTAAACTCATTGTAAGAGCTTTTTTAGTGGCATTTAAAATATTAATTTCATCAATTTCCTCTTGCGAAACAATACCTATTCCATAGGATATTGCACTACTGGTAATAGCATCGTATAACATTTCTCTTTTCTTTTCAGATACTTTTTTAGAATCGTTAACCCCTTCTATTTTAGAATCTTTCGGTAAGATACAAGCAGCCACTACCACAGGTCCCGCAAGAGGTCCTCTTCCTGCTTCATCAATTCCACAAATGGCTGTTACTCCTTTTTCATACCACTTATTTTCTATTTGTTTTAACTTTGTTAATCGTTCTTCTTCTTTTTCTTTCATTTTTTCTTTTTTTATTACTCCTATCTGTACTTTATCTTTTTTTCTTTTTTCAGTATAGCAAAACGATTTTTTGAATGCAAGAGAAAAAGACACATTTTTTCCAGAAATGTTCACATTTTTTTCACAAAGGTATTGTATGATAGGATTAATTTAGGATATGATATATCATAATGTAAATATTTTGGAGGTAACTATGGAAAATAATGAAAATCAAAATCAAACAGAACCAATAGAAACAAGTGGAGGAACTGTATTTAGTAGTCCAAACAGTACGTATCATAATTCTTCTTATCAAAATTCTACGTATCGCAAGGTCAAAATGAAAGAACCTAAAACACATTCTTTTGGAAAAAGTGTGGTACTTCCCTTTTTTGCTGGAGTTTTAGGAACCGTTGTTGTAATAGGAACTTGCTTTGCTGTTCCCCCTATCCGAGAACAAATATTAAGTTCTCTTACAAACTCTAATACTTCTAGCACAAATACATCTTCAGATTCTACACCAGAAATCAATACCAATTTAGTATCTTTATCTAACTATTCCGATACAGGTATTTCTGTAGCAAATAAAGTAAGACCATCTATTGTAGGTATTAAAGTAGAATATGCTGCAACCAGCTTCTTTGGTGGTGCACAAACTGTTTCTGCAGAAGGTTCTGGAATTATTATTACAGAGGATGGATACATTTTAACCAATAATCATGTTGTAAATTCTTCCTCCGGTTCTTCTTTTTATGAAATTAGTAAAGCAAGTAAGTTAACCGTTACCTTATATGGAGACGACCAAACTTATGAAGCCAAAATTATTGGAACCGACGAGCAAACCGATTTAGCTGTTATTAAAATTGATAAAACAGGATTAACACCAGCAGAATTGGGAGATTCTGACGGAGTACAAGTAGGTGAATTTTGTATGGCAGTAGGAAATCCGTTAGGAATGCAAAGTAGTGTTTCTGCTGGAATTGTTAGTGCAGTAGACCGTCAAATTACCGATGAAGATGGAAAAACATTTACCTTAATTCAAACCGATGCTGCTATTAATCAAGGAAATAGCGGTGGTGCTTTAGTAAATAGTAAAGGGCAAGTAATTGGTGTTAACACCATGAAACTATCTGGAACAGGTGTAGAAGGTGTTGGTTTTGCTATTCCAATTAATTCTACCAAAGATATTTATTCACAATTAATTGAATATCAAAAAGTAAAAAGACCATACATTGGTATTACTGGAATTGATTTAACAGAATCTCTTGCCAAAGCCAATAACCTAGTAGTAGGAATTTATGTAAAAGCGGTAGAAGACTTCTCTCCTGCACAAAAAGCAGACCTTCGTATTGGAGATGTTATTATTGAGGCAGACGGACAAGAAATCACTACCATGTCAGAATTAAATGAGATTAAAAATGCACATCAAATTGGTGATGAAATGACAGTAAAAGTAGTTCGTGATGGAAAAGAAAAAGACATTACCATAAAACTTGCAGAACAACCATAATCTTAATATTTTATTTTCGGTTTTATCACCTTCTTTTCACAATTTGGACATAAATTATTAGTATAGTAATAACATAGTCAGTAACACATAAAAAGTTACTCCGGTTACTGATTAAGTTGTAAAACATCCCCTTTTATTTTCTTTAAAAAAGAACGTCTTTCCCTAGACGTTCTTTTTTGTATCTTTTAAAATATCATCACATCATATTCGGTTGTGTAATTGGTATTTCCATATGCATAAATTAAGTATAATCTCTGATTTTCTCCTAAAATAAAGTTATCACTATTTTGAATATCATACATACTACTTTCTGGATCTCTGGTAAATACGTCATATCCTAAATTTTGTAGTGTCTCCGCCTGCTTATTCGCTAGCCTAATTTGATTTCGTATTTTTTGCTCTGCATCTTCTAGATTGATTCCTCTAATTTGCAAAGCTTCATCAAAAGTCACCATTTGCTTTGTAACAAAATTATAATTATAGGTCTGTACAATGTATCTTTGTGGATTATCTCCTTCTTTTAGAGTTGCTCTTATTGCTAGAGATAAAATATCATTATTAATATATGCTTGATAATCTATTGTATAGATTGTATACTCTGTCGCACCCAAAATAATTTCATTTGCCTTATCTGCAAACACCTTTTGTGTTGTTTGGTTGATTTGATCTCCTACCGGATTAGATACATTTAATACTGGTATATTAAGATTAATATCATATTTTCCTTCTTTTTGTTCCTGAATAGTATACGCTGTATACACTAAGTCTTTATCCATTGCTACTTTTTCAATAGAAGAAGTATCGTATTCTCCATTTACTAACGTATTTTGAAAAAGTCCATTAAACTCTTCCTTTAACACTTCAATATCATCTATTTGTTCTTCTTGTCCACTATCACCTGCTAAGTTTTCAAACGGATTTTCTTCTGGCTCTCTTAATACATAACTAAGAATTAATAACAAAAGCGCTAATCCACAAATAATTCCTACTATCAAAAATATTATTTTTCTTTTACTCATACATTTTCTCCCTATCTTTGCTTCTTATTTTTTATTATACCATTTCCTCTATGCAAATACAATCTTTTTCTCTGTTTTCTGCTTTCTTCTGTATTGTGATTTTTTGGTGTCTTTTATTGACTATTTCCCTTTTTTCATGTATGATTATACTATTAAAAGAAAAAGGAGTTTAAAAATTATGTTATGTGTAGACTGTAAAAAAAATACAGCAGTAATTTTTTTGAATAAACCTACCAAAGAAAATCCAAATGCCGTAGAAGGTCTTTGTTATGACTGTGCTAAAAAACGTGGTATTAACCCTTTTGATATTCTTGCAAAACAAATTAACTTATCTGAAAGTGATATAGAAAATATAACCAAACAATTTGGGTCTGTTTTTCAAGACATTTCCGAAAATCTTCCAGAAGATATGGATATAGAAGCACTAGAAGGAAATAACCAAGATGCCGAATCTGTTAAAGGAATGGCAGTTCCTTTAGGTTCTATTTTTTCTAATATGTTTGAGGGAAATAACAATACAAGCGAAACTTCTTCTCCTGAAACCTATCGTTCTGGAGAACGTAAACGTGTAAAAGTAGATAAAAAACCAAAAGAAAAAAAGAAGAAATTCTTAGACACTTATGGAACCAATTTAACATTAAAAGCAAAAAATAATGAACTAGACATGGTAATTGGAAGAGATAAAGAAATCCAAAGAATTACCCAAATTTTAAACAGAAGGTCTAAAAATAACCCTTGTTTAATTGGAGAACCAGGTGTTGGAAAAACAGCTATTGCACAGGGGCTAGCTATTAAAATAGCTGCTGGCAATGTTCCTGCTAAATTACTAAATAAAGAAGTATATTTATTAGATATGACAGCTGTACTTGCAGGTACCCAATTCCGTGGTCAATTTGAAGGTAGAATGAAGGGAATTATTGATGAATGTAAAACCTTTAAAAATATTATTTTAGTCATTGACGAAATCCATAATATCATTGGTTCAGGTGATAGTGAGCATTCTATGAATGCAGCCGATATTTTAAAACCTTCTCTTTCCAATGGAGAAATCCAGTTAATTGGAACAACCACTTTAAAAGAGTATCGTAAATACATTGAAAAAGATTCTGCCTTAGAAAGAAGATTTCAACCTGTTTTGGTAGAAGAACCAAATATAAACGATTCTATTTCTATTCTAGAAGGCATCAAAAAATATTATGAAGAATTTCATAAAGTAAAAATTTCAACCGATGTGATTCGTCAAACCGTTATCATGTCTGAAAAATACATACATGACCGTTTTTTACCAGATAAAGCTATTGATGTATTAGATGAAGCATGTTCCCGTATTAACTTAGATAATAAAGAGTTATATACTCTTGCTATTTTAAAAGAACAGCTCTCTAGAGTACAAGAAGAAAAAGAAGAGGTTGTAGAAGCCGATTCTGAAGAAGATTACAAGCGTGCCGCAGAATTAAAAGCAAAAGAATGTGCTTTAATCGAGCAAATTAACCAGATTAACAGCTCTATGAAATTAACAGAGCTTACTGTATCTGATATTGCACAAGTAATTGAAAGCTGGACCAAAATTCCTGTAAATAAAATAACCGAAGCAGAAACTCAAAAATTACTTCATTTGGAAGAAAATCTACACCGCAGAATTATTGGGCAAGAAGAAGCCGTTTCTGCTGTTGCAAGAGCAATTAGAAGAAACAGAGCAGGATTAAAATCTACCAAAAGACCACCTTCTTTCATTTTTGTTGGACCTACCGGTGTAGGAAAAACAGAACTTGCCAAAAGTTTAGCCTACGAAATGTTCGGAAATGAAGATTCTATTATACGAATTGATATGTCCGAATATATGGAAAGCCACTCTACTTCTAAGCTGATTGGCTCCCCTCCTGGATACGTAGGATATGAAGATGCAGGACAATTAACCGAAAAAGTAAAAAGAAAACCTTATTCTATTATTTTATTAGACGAAATAGAAAAAGCTCATAGTGATGTTTTTAATATTTTACTTCAAATTTTAGATGATGGAAGATTAACTGATAGCCAAGGAAATACAGTAAGTTTTGAAAATACCATTATTATTATGACATCTAATGCAGGTTCTAACTTAAATAACAATTCTATTGGTTTTGGAAAAAGTACCGTAGATAATAATAAAATTTTAGATAGTTTAAAAGAAGTATTCCGTCCAGAATTTTTAAATAGAGTAGATGAAATTGTAACCTTTCATCCGCTTACTCCAGAACAATTATTATCTATTGTTACTTTAATGCTAGCAGATACCCAAAAAGCTTTGGAAGATAAAAATATCAAAATGGAAGTTACTTTATCTGCAAAACAATATTTATTAGAAAAAGGAACCGATTTAAAATATGGTGCAAGACCTTTAAGACGTGCTATTCAGCGTTATGTAGAAGATGAAATAGCAGAAATGTTATTACGTGAAGAATTAAAAAACGGGCAAACAATTTGCGTAGATTTAAAAACAGATACACTAGATTTTACAATATTAGAATCATAAAAAGGAGTACTAAAAAATGTTAAAACATGTTCCTAATTTATTAACACTTGCTAGGTTTGTATTAATACCTATTATTATCAAATATATTATTATACAAGATTATATTATGGCTTTTGTGGTACTTACCATCTCTGGTTTAACCGATGTATTAGATGGCTTTATTGCAAGAAAATTTCATCTTATTTCCGATTTTGGAAAATTAATTGACCCTTTAGCCGATAAAGCAACACAAATTTGTATTTTGGCAACTCTAGTAATTCAGCAAATAATACCTATTTGGATTTTAGTTGTTATTTTATTAAAAGAAATTATTATGATTGCTGGAGCATGTTTTGTATATGGAAAAGATTTTGTAGTATCTAGCAAATGGTATGGAAAATTAACCACCGTTGTTTTATACTTAGCCATTGTAAGTTCTTTAGCGGTTCGTTATTTTGCTATTCCTATTGTGTTTGACCAATATTTATACTACATTGCATTAGCATTAACCATATTCTCTTTAATCATGTACTCTAAAAACTTATTTCAAAATGGAATTATTAGTAAAGAAGATTTAATACACCCTAATGCTTCTAAAGCAGAAATTAATTCTTCTAAGAATAAGAAAACGCCATAGATACTTTTTAGTATCTATGGTATTTTTTATTCGTAATCTTCAATAACTCTATTTAATTGTTCTTTTCCGGTAGCTTTAATTCCATTTTTTAATGCCAATTTATCTGTTTCTGGTAAATATTTAGTAGTAATCTCTGTATTTCTTACATATTGTAAATTTCCATTTTCCTCTAATCGGTAAATTACAATTTCTTCATTTTCTTCTTTTAAAATATAATGTTCTGGACACATCTTATCTAGCTTCCTAGAAAGAATTACTTCCTCGCTATTAAATACATCCACATCCCATCCAATATATTCATTGCTAAATTCTTCTTTTGTTTTATTTACCAGATTTTCGCTAACTTCTATTACATTTTCCACGGTATGTCCACATTTGGTATAAATCTCTCTTGTTTTAATGGTAGTATTGGGTGTAATTATTTTTTCTTCGTAACTAGCATCTAATACTTCTAAATCTACTAGACCTTTTGCATATGCTTCGCTAAATTCGGTACACTCATCTGTTACACCATTAGAAGCCAATGTTTTTTCTTCCTCTAATGAAGGAAGTTCGGGAACTTGATTCATTTGGTATAAATAATATCCAATTCCTATTGCTATTCCTAACAATATTCCAGCTAGTGCTATCCAAAGAATTCTTTTTTTCATACAACAATCACCTTCTTGTATTTTCTTACTATTAGTATTTGAAAATTTAGAAAATTTATACATTTTTTGCTTCAATTTGTGTATGTATTTTTATTTTTCCCTTGTTAGATACTTTTATCGTAATCTCTCCCATTTGATCTGTTCTATAAATTTTACAATCTAATGCTTCTAACCTGTCTAATACTTCTTGACTTGGATGCCCAAAGGTATTTTTTGCTCCTACTCCTATCATAGCAATTTTAGGATTTACCGCCTTTAAAAAAGCCTCACTACTAGAACTTTTAGAACCATGGTGTGCTACCTTTAAAATATCTGCTTTTAACTGCTCTGAACTAATTTTTTGCAATATTTGTTTTTCTGCTATTTCTTCTATATCTCCTGTAAACAAAATAGAAACATCTTTTGCAACAAGCCTCATTACCATTGCATTGTTATTAATTGCATTTTCCGATAAAAATGTGGTATCTGGAAACAAGATTTGTAATGTGATATTGTCTTCTATAATAATAGTGTCTCCCATTGTTACTATCTGAATAGGAACTTTTTTTTGCATTGCCTCTTGGATAAGAAGCATATATTCTTCTTTTATTTCTGCTTGCTTGGTAAGTAAAATTTGTTTTACACTAAGGTGTTGTAAAACAGGAAGTAATCCCATACAATGGTCTGCATCAAAATGGGAAAATACCAGATAATCAATTTGACGTATTCCTTTGTTTAATAAATAGGGAACTACTATTCTTTCTCCTACATCAAAATCACTCTCTTTACTACTTCCTCCACCATCTACCAAAATAGTCTTTCCGGTAGGTGTAATTACCAGTGTACAATCTCCTTGCCCTACATCCACCATATGTATGCTTAAATCTCTAGGAAGAAATCGCTGTACCTGGAAGAATAGAAAACATACTACACCGCACTAACAGAATATACTTTTTATATTTTTTACACCTATATTTCCATTTTACTTTCTCGTGTTGTAATTGCAATAAAATCCATTCTTCCAATATTCGTTTTGACTTTTTTTCTTTTAGGTGATAATACCCCCAAAATAAGAAAATAGCCATATAATAGACAAGTATTATTCCTAAGCTTGGTGGAATAACATATACTCTAGAAAAAGGGATTTGTGCACAAAATTTTGCTATTCCCATTAGCAGTTCTAAGAAAGCATTTAAAAGAAAACCTAATAATTTTTGCATAGTAGGTCCTACGAGCATTCCTAGAATTGAAAAAGAAAATCCCATCAGTACTAATATTCCCATAATACCACCAGCAAGTATATTGGAAATCCAGAAGGTAAAAGAAACTGTTTGAAAAGTAAGCATTAAAATAGGAATAAGTACAATATTTGCAGAAATACTAATTCCTACAATAGTTTGTATGTTTTCTAAAACCATTTTCCCTATTTTACGCGCTTTCGTTTCCTCTCTTACCACAACAAGTGTGACTTCTGTTGTTTGAGAATGGCTTCTTTTTTCTTGTCTTGCTTGTTTTCGTTTTTGTATTTCTGTTTCTAGAATAGGAAAAAAACAAATAATTCCTAATACTCCACCATAAGAAAGTAAAAATCCCACATCTTGTAGAACAAATGGATTTCCGATAGTAAGCAATAATATGCTAATACTAAAAGAATTTATCCAATCATACTTTTGATATCCTATTTTAGCACCTAAGGCTAAAATTCCCATTATACAAGCCCTAGCAACAGAAGGAGTAAATCCTGTCATATACATAAAAAGTATTAGTACTAAAATAGCCAAAAAACTTACTCCCCTATTATTACATTTCATTTTATACAATAACAAAGAAACTCCCATAATCAAGTAATTTACATGGTCTCCTGATACTGCCAACATATGCGATAAACTACTTCCTTGAAAATCTTGTATGCATTCTTGTGAAATTTGTTCCTTATCCCCTAATAAAATTCCTAAACATAATCCTCTTGTTTTTTCTGGTAAAAGCTTCGTAATACTTTTTGTTAATGCCTGTTTTATAGTATTTGCTATTTTTGCAATACCATGTATGCAATCCTGTTCCAATATAGAAATAGCATCTGGTCGTACTTGCATTCTACCGATATATCCTCTGCTACGTAAATACTCTATATCTTGAAAACCATTTTCATTTCTTTGCTTCTCTGGTGGTAGTATTTCTCCTGTAATACAAACCCTATCTCCATATTGTAGCAATATATTGCCATGTTTTTGCTTTTTTACATTTAGAATTACTTTCTTTCCTTTTAGGCTACTACTCTTTCCTATTGTTTCTATTTGAATTGTATACACATCTTTATATTCTTCCTCTTGTTTATCACTAAGAATAATCCCTTGTAGGCTCAACTTCTGATTTTCTAAAGCAAATACTTTTTCATAATCTTGTTTGCAAATTCCTGTGTAGATAACACCTATTCCCAAGGCAATTATTCCTATTAGCAACATTTTGTATGAAATTTGTTTTCGCATCCATTTTTGATAACGTATTGCCCTTTTTTCTTGTCTTCTTTTTAAAGTCCATGAAATAACTATGACCAGCCCTAAGAAGATACAAAAAAAGAGAGCCATTTCTAACTTGTATAGCTCCCATAATATACCACATACAAAACCAATTGTAACAATGGTAAGAATTCGATATTTCAAATTATACCAATCTTCTAGCAGTTACATATCTTTTGGTATAATAACTACTAGATAAGGATGTAATTTTTACCCCATCACTTGGATTGGATGCATGAATAAAATTATTTCCCCCTATATAAATGCCAATATGTCCAATAGAAGTATTGGCATCATCGTTAAAAATAACAATATCTCCTAATTGTAAATTCGCTTTTTCTACATAAGTCCCCACATTAGACTGTGCTGTTGCAGAATGACTAAGAGATACTCCAAATTGTTTAAAAATATATTGTGTGTATCCAGAACAGTCAAACCCTCTGGATGGAGAAGCACCTCCATATATATATGGATAACCTAAATAGGTTTTGGCTAAGTTTACCACTTCTTCTCCTTTAGAAATAGTACTTGTATCCCCAGAAGACTCCTCTGTTTCTTCCTCCGGTGCTACGTCTTTTTCCTCTTCTGCTTGTGCCGTATTCCCTGCTGGTCTTTCTACATCTCCTCTGGAAGTTACCTCTTGTTTTTCGTCAGATAATAACCTTTCTGCTACATAACCAGTTTGTCCATCAAAGCGAATATGATAAAAATCATTTTCTTCCCCTATGATAGTAACTTCTGTGTTAATAGTAAGTGTTGTTACTACGTCTGCATCCATAGAAGGTCCTTCTCTTACATTAATGGATTCAGAATTAACATATGCTTGTTTTTCTTCATAAGCAGGTTCCTCTACCACCGGTTCTTCCTCTGGTGTTTCTGCAGGCTCTTCTGCTGGATTTTCCGTAGACGGATTTTCTTGCATGTTATCCTGATTTTGTTCCTCCGTTTCCTCAGAAGGAGTCGTTACATCATATTGTATCTGACTTTCTAGCACCCAACCATTTATTCCTTCTTTAGAAACATATGCCCAGTTTCCTGCTCTTGCCATTACTACAACAGCATCTCCGGTAGAAATCTCTGTTATGCTGGCACTTTGTAATAATGGTAAAATTTTTAAAGAAGCATTTGTAGCCATTGTTCCAGAATTAGATTGTTCTGTTGTTTCTGGCTTTTGCTCTCCTTGTTCTGGCACTTCTTCTTGGTTATTTACCTCTGGTTCTTCTTCGGTTGGTGGTGTTACTTCTTCAGAAGGTTGTTCCACCTCTCCTTCTACTTCTATATAATCCTCATGCGCATACCCTTCTGTTCCTTCATAAACAACTTTATACCATTCTCCCTCTTTTTCTAATACTTCTACATCTTCCCCTACTGACATTAAGTCTAGTACAGCAGAATCGGTAGAAGGAGATTCTCTTAACTTTAGTGTTTCTGTTGTAATAGTTCCCGTAGCTGCATAAACAGCTTCTTTTGTGAGTAAAAAAGACAAAATAGTAAATAGTATTACTATTGCTGTTTTTTGGGATAATTTCATATACTATGTTTCTCCTTTATTTGGCAAATTTTCCTTTTAAAACCATTCCTAGTATATACTGAAAATAGAAAAATGTCAATTATCTGTTTCTTAGAAATTTTTTCCATCCTTTTTAGCAAATTGCTTCTTTTAAAATAGCAGCACAGCGCTCGGATACTCTTTGTAAATAGTGTTCATGAACCTCTGCGTTTTCTCCGTTTGCCACATCAGAAATAGAACGTAAAATAACCCAAGGAATGCCTGACAACTTACATACTTGTGCAATTGCTGCACCTTCCATTTCTACGGCATCGGCATCAAACTCTTTTTCTATTTGTTTTGTTTTTTCACTATCTGTACAAAATATATCACCAGAAGCAATTGTTCCTATTATTGTTTGAAAACCTGTATTTACCTTTTGTATCGCTGTTTTATATTTTGTAAGTAACCCCTCATCCATCATAAGTTCCCTACCAATACCAGTAATATATCCCTTTGGATGTCCAAAAGCAGTAATATCAAAATCGTGTTGTACCATTCTTTTTCCTATAACAATATCTCCTATATGAATATTGCATTTAGAAGTCCCTGCACTTCCTACATTTACCATATATTCTATTTCATAATGGTCAATTAAAATTTGTGCTGTTCTTGCTGCATTTACTTTTCCTACTCCTCCTTGTACCAGCACAATGGGCTTGCCTTGCACGTTTCCCTCTAAACACAGTAATCCATGTATTGTATTTTCTTTTTCTTTCTTCATTATCTTTTTTATTTCTAGCATTTCTTCTTCCATTGCTGCAATAATTCCAATCATTGTTTCCTCCTTGTTTGTTTTAATTACAAATTATTTACATCTTAATAGCTGATAGCATTATACCAAAGGAAAACTACCTTTGACAAGAGAGGCACAAAAAAAGAAGTAGAAATAAACATCTACTTCTTTTTCAATTTTTATCCTAAAATGTCAGCTACTACTCCTGAACCAACTGTTCTACCACCTTCACGGATAGCAAATCTTAATCCTTTTTCGATAGCGATTGGAGTGATAAGTTCGATAACCATATCTACGTTATCTCCTGGCATAACCATTTCTGTTCCAGCAGGTAATTCGATAACACCTGTAACGTCTGTTGTTCTGAAATAGAATTGTGGTCTATATCCATTAAAGAATGGTGTATGTCTTCCACCCTCTTCTTTGGTTAGAACGTATACTTGTGCTTTGAATTTTGTATGAGGATTAATTGTTCCTGGTTTAGCTAAAACTTGACCTCTTTCGATTTCATCTCTTTGGATACCTCTTAATAGAGCACCAATGTTATCTCCAGCTTCTGCTTGGTCTAATGTTTTTCTAAACATTTCAACACCTGTAATAACAGTTTTCTTTCTTTCTGTTGTTAAACCGATGATTTCAACTTCATCACCTGTTTTAACTTCTCCTCTTTCTACTCTACCTGTAGCAACTGTTCCACGTCCAGTAATAGTAAATACGTCTTCTACTGGCATTAAGAATGGTTGATCTACTGGTCTGTCTGGTGTTGGAATATAGCTATCAACAGCATCCATTAATTCTTTCATGCATTGATATTCTGGTGCATTTGGATCTGTTGAAGTACTTTCTAGTACTTTTAAAGATGAACCTTTAACGATTGGAATTTCGTCTCCTGGGAAATCATAGCTTGATAATAAGTCTCTAACTTCCATTTCTACTAATTCTAATAGTTCTGGGTCATCAACCATATCACATTTATTTAAGTAAACAACGATGTATTTAACACCTACTTGTCTAGCTAACAAAATGTGTTCTCTTGTTTGTGGCATTGGGCCATCAGCTGCAGAAACAACTAAGATTGCTCCATCCATTTGAGCAGCACCTGTAATCATGTTCTTTACATAGTCTGCGTGTCCTGGGCAGTCAACGTGTGCATAGTGTCTCTT
>CAKNOI010000029.1 GCA_930990125.1 uncultured Clostridiaceae bacterium
AGCCCCCGAGTTTTGATAGTATGTCAAAACTCATAGGGGGTTAGGACTTATGACAGAGTCAAAGTCCTGTGCTTCGAAGCAAATTCAAGGAGGTACTTTTTATGGAACAAGAATTAGCATATTCTTTTCACTTGGGTAGTGATAAAAACAAAAGTAAAGTGGCTAAAAGAACAGCTAAAGGAAACGTATCTGGTACTACTTCTCTATCTAATAATGCTATACAAAATGCAAATGACTTATCTAGAGTTAATAAGCATAATTTAAGAGATTATGATAATAAAAGAGAATTAATTACTACTATATATGGAACTAACGATATTGTAGAAGATGTTAAGCAAGTATATATAGATGAATTTGAAGAATCTCGTATTGAGTTTAATAATAAGCAGACTAGAAATGATAGAAAAATAAATAATTACTTTGAAAAAGCTTGTACATTACAGAATGATATTGCCTGTGAAATTATAATAGAACTCGGAGATATGGACTTTTGGCAGGACAAAGATGATGAATATAGATTCAAAATGATTGATGTATATAATGAGCAAATTCAAGACTTAAATAAAATAGTTCCAAACTTTAAAGTGGCTAATGCAACAATACATTTTGATGAAACATCTCCTCACATGCATGTTGTTGGTATACCAGTAATTGATAATTGTAAAAAAGGTATGAAAAAACAAGTTGGTAAATCTAAAGTATTTACCAAAGAATCATTAACTGTTATTCAAGACAAAATGAGAAATGCTTGTATCAAGTCATACAACAAGTTCTATGGTGTTGATAGCAGACTAAAAACTAAACAAAAAGGTAGAAATAAAGATATTCATGTTAAAGAAATGGATGGTTATAGAAAATTAAAAAAAGAGCAAGAGAAGAATGCAAAAAAACTTAAAGAAGCTAATAACAAGAGTGATAAACTGAATTATAAGACAGAAGAAATAAATAATATATTAGATAATTTAAAACCATCAACATTTAATAAGAATAATAAGCAAATTTCAAATGAAGATGTTGAAAAAATTAAAAATTATGCTAAAGAAGTAGAAGACACTACTAGAAGTATAAAAGGTGTAAATAATCTAAATGTTATTATTGATAATATTGAACAGAATTATAAAGACTTAGTAAATGATAGAGATAGATTATATTATAGTAATAACGAGAAAGATACCACTATTGCTAATTTAAAAGAAGAAATTGAATTTAAAAATAAAAAAATTAATAAATTAGAGTTGGCATTAGATAAAGTAAAAACTGAATTAAGTAAATTTAAGGACTTTTGGAGAAGATTAATTAAAAGATTTCAAATTAAAATAATGGATGAAAAATTTGAGGATATTCCAGAAGAAAAAAGAAATTATACAATAGTTGCAGAAGATTTAGAAAGAAGCGGAATATTTGATGATAATGATGCAGAAATAGTAAAAAATCCAAGAAGAAAGATACTAACTAAAGATGAACTAGCAGAAATACAAGCGAAAAAAGGGAAAAATAAGAATGATTATAATTTGAATTAAGGAGAGTTCTAAAGTATGTCAAATAAAGATAATATCTATTTTAGTAGAGAAGAGTATAATAAATTAATGCAGATTATTATAGATAATAAAAACTGTAAAGATGAAGAGATTAAATGTAGAGCTGAACAATTAAATGAAAAGTTTGAAAAATATGTTTATTTATATGAAAAACAAACAGAAGGAAAATTAGAAGAAGGTGTTATATTTAGAGCATATTCAAATGAATTAAAATGGATTGTTCAAGAATGTATGTATTTAGTAAGAAAAAAAGCTAAATTAGATTATTACGAAAAATTAAAAATAAAAGAAAAAAAGGAGAAATAGTTATGAATAGTGAATTACCAAAAACAAAAATAGATGAAAGAACTGGAATTGAATATCATTTAGAAGGAGATTATTATATTCCAAATTTAACAATACCAAAGCAGGAAAAGATAATTCTTAATAAATATGGTAGAATGCGATTAAATTATTTAAAAGAAAATAAAAAAGTTGAATACTCAATAATGTTAATGGATGGAACATTAAATAGCTATTTAAAAGAAATTCAAGAAACTGCAACTGAAAGAGTAGAACAAATAATCAAACAACTAAAAGTCAAAAGTAATTTAACAGAAGATATGAAAAATACAGATATGCTTTATTGGGTTGGTATGATGAATAATTTTAAGAATCAAGCAGAAGAAATAATTTTTAATGAATTAATATATGTATAGGAGATGATGCGAATGAAGAATTTAAGAGAAGTAAAAGATGATTTATTAAAAGAATGGATAGAATTTAGAGGAGAAACAGCATTTTGTGAGATGACTCCTCAAGATAAAAAGTATTGTATTTACTTTGATGAGATTGCAGATAAAATACTTAAGAATGTTCCTGAACAGAATAAGGAATATGTTAAGAAGCAACTAGATCAACTTGATAAAAATTTTATGGACTACTTATATTACTGGAATGAGAAGTACTATAGAAATGGTTTTGCAGACGTAATCGAACTATTAGAATTATAACACTCAGGATGTAGAGAATAAATTGTATTCCCTACGTCCTATTTTATTTTTTATTATTAGTGATTTTATTGTAAAAATCGACTAAAATTGATATAATAGTTTCCAAATAAATATATATTTATAGAAAGAGGAATAAGTATGAACAAAACGAATATGATTTTAATTTGTATTATAATTGCATTAGTTTCAGGAATTATTGGCTTTATAATAGGAATGAATGTTAAAGAAAGTAATGGAATAAATTCAAGTTCAGTAAAAAACGAAGAACAGAATCTTGTTGGAACATATAAAACAAATACGTGGAATGGAAAAGAAGCTATTATTGCATTAAAAAGTGATAAAACAATGATATGCCCAAATGGAAGTGGAACATGGTCATTTGAAGATGGTAAACTTTATATTGAATATGATTACGATTTACCACAGATTTCAGAAGATGGACGACAAGAATATGAAAAATCACATAAAAAACAAGAAGTTACAATTGTAGAAAGTGGTTTGATGCTAAGCGGTCATTTCTTTGAAAAAATAAGTAAATAAGAATAGTAGTATACTGGATTATTAAAGGTGATGTTATTTATGTCAGATAAATTAATTAATAATAAAGAATTAATGAAAGAATGGAATAAAGAAAAAAATATTTTATATAATCCAGCCGACTTAACATTAGGTAGTAGTAAAAAAGTATGGTGGAAATGCAAAAATGGTCATGAATGGGAAGCTGTAATCCATACAAGAGCTAAAGGTGTCGGCTGTCCTTATTGTATGGGAAAAAAAGCGATTCAAGGAGTAAATGATTTTGCAACTTTGCACCCACAAATGTTAAAAGAATGGGATTATGAAAAAAACGATGAGTTAGGAATTAAACCAAATGAAATGTTAGTTGGTTCAGTAAGAAAAGTTAATTGGATATGTAGCAAAGGTCATAAATATGATAGAAGTATTTATGATAGATTACATGGTCGTGGAAACTGCCCATATTGTGGAAATAGAAAAGTTTTACAAGGTTATAATGATTTAGCAACAACTAATCCAGAATTGTTAAAAGATTGGGACTATGAAGAAAATGATAAGTTAGGAATTAAACCGACAGAAATTACTAATGGTGGTAGAGAAAAAGTGTGGTGGAAATGTGAAAAAGGTCATAAATGGAATTCTATTATTAGAAGTAGAATTACAGGAAGTGGTTGCCCATACTGCTCAAATAATCTTGTGAAAAAAGGCTATAATGATATAACTACTACTAACCCTGAATTATTAGAAGAATGGAATTATAAAAAAAATGATAAATTAGGAATTTTTCCATTTCAATTAAGTCATGGTTCAACCAAATTGGTCTGGTGGAAATGTAAAAAAGGTCATGAATATCAAATATCTGTAGCTCAAAAAACAAATAGAAATGTTAATTGCCCTATTTGTGCTAATCAACAATTATTGAAAGGTTACAATGATTTTGCAACAAAACATCCAGAATTATTAAAAGAATGGAATTATGAAAAAAATGATAAGCTAGGAACAAAACCAGATGAAATAGTTTTAGGTGGTAAAATCAAGTTTTGGTGGAAATGTGAAAAAGGTCATGAATGGCAATCAACTATACCAGCAAGAATAAGAAATGATAAACTTTATAATCGTTGCCCTATTTGCTCTAGCTATTTAAGAACATCTATCCCTGAAAAAATAATTTTTTATTATATTAATAAAAAGTTTTCTAGAACTATAGCAAATTATAAACCTGAATGGTTAAAACCAAAAGAAATAGATATATTTATCCCAGAGTTAAACATTGGTATAGAATATGATGGATATTATTATCATAAAGATATAAAGCATGATATAGAAAAAGATGAATTGTGCTCAAAAAACAATGTAAAACTAATTAGAATTAGAGAAAAGAAAGCAAAACCTATTAACTCAAGTGCTATTATATATAACATAAAAATAGATAATAATGCAGATTATACATATCTAGAAGATGCTTTATCATTTTTAAATATTTATTTTAACATAGATTTAGATTTTGATATTAAGCGTGATTTAGATGATATTATTAAAATGATTAACTTTATGGAAAAAGAAAACTGCATATCAAAAACCAATCCAGAAGTTCTACGAGAGTGGAATTACGAAAAAAATGATATACTAGGAATTACTCCAGATAATATAAGTAGTGGAAGTTCATTAAAAATATGGTGGAAATGTGAAAAAGGTCACGATTATCAAGCTATTGTTTCAAATAAAGTAAATCAACAAACAAAATGTCCATATTGTGCAAATAAGAAAATTATAATAGGATTTAATGATTTAGCAACAACTAATCCTGAATTAATAGAAGAATGGGACTATGAAAAAAATGATAAGTTAGGAATTAAACCAGAAAATGTTGTTTTGAATTCAACTAAAATGATTCATTGGAAATGTAAGAAAGGTCATGAATGGATAACAACACCAAACAATAGAGCTAGAGGTTCAAATTGCCCATATTGTTCAGGAAGATATGCTATAAGTGGTGAAAACGACATTGCTACATTATTTCCAAAATTATTAAAAGAGTGGGATTACGAAAGAAATGACAAATTAGGAATTAAACCACAAAATGTAAAGAAAAATACAGATAAAAAGGTCTGGTGGATATGCGAAAAAGGTCATGAATATCAATCTTCAATTGTTAATAGAACAAAATCGAATGGAACGTGTTGCCCATATTGTTTAGGAAATAAAGTACTTATAGGTTTTAATGATTTAGCAACGACAAACCCAGAACTATTGAAAGAATGGGATTATAGTAAGAACATTATTAAACCAAATGAAGTAACTAAGGGAACTCATAAAAAAATTTGGTGGATTTGTAGCAAAAATCATAGCTATGAAGCTACTATCCCAGCTAGAAGGAGTGGAACTGGTTGTCCATATTGTTCAGGAAACAAAATCTTAGTTGGTTTTAATGATTTAGCAACAACTAATCCTGAATTATTAGAAAAATGGAATTTTGAAAAGAATAATGAATTAGGAATTACTCCAGAATCAATTAGCAAAAGTTATAGTAAAAAAGTCTGGTGGAAATGTAAAAATGGTCATGAATATCAAAGACATGTGTATAATGAGAGAAATGGTAGTGGTAGATGCCCTATTTGCAAAAAGTTAAAAATGTAATCCAGTTATAGAGTGGTATATGAAAAATCACTCTATATTTTTTTCTTAAATACTTGATTTTTATAAGATGATTTGATATTATATTGATAACTTGAATGACTATTTAGTTATTCGTCAAGAGAGCTAACGAGTTGTAAACGTCTACTTCGTTGGCACCAAAAAAAGAATTCCTTCAAAGGAGTTCTTTTTTATTGTATTATATTTGTCGCATAAAACTTATTCTATCAATTGAATTTTGGCATATATTTGTGCTATAATATACTTTAGAAACGTTATGTTTCTAATTCAAAGAAAGAGGAGAATTACTACATGAAAGTTTTTCGGAAAGTAACTATTGGGAAAGATGTTTATGTGTCGTTTGACAGTACGCCAGTGCTAATTATAAAAGAAACTGGAGATGTCGAACCGCAAGCACACGCTACTCAAAAACTATTAAAAGAAGCAGAACAGTTTTTAATAGACAATGGGATTCATTATAAACCTTTTTCCTAATCCTCAAAGTAAAAAGCAGGGTTCTTCCCTGCTTTTTGCTTTTTTAATGTAATAATTTTAATACATCCTCTTTACCTTGTACTCCTACTGTTTGCCCTACTACTTTTCCTCCACGTACTACTACAAAAGTTGGTATGCTCATTACTCCAAAGGAAGATGCTAGGTTTGGTTCTTCATCAATATTTACCTTACCTACTTTAGCGGTTTCTCCTACCTCTTTTGCAATTTCTTCTACTACTGGTGCCATCATTTTACATGGTCCACACCAAGGTGCCCAAAAGTCAATTAGTACAGGAACACTAGATTTGGTAACCTCTTCTTCAAAGTTTTGACTGGTAATATTTATAACTGACATAAAATTATCTCCTTTCTTTATTCTTTTATTTTTTGAATTTCTTGTCGTAAGACATTTTCTGGAAGCATTCCTTTATATCCTATTTCTATCGTACCATCTTTATGAATAAAAATAGTAGTTGGTAATGAATAAATTCCATACTGGTATCCTACTTCTCCATTTATATCATAATACACAGGAAATTGGAAGCCTTTTTCTTCAATAAAATTTTGCGCCTTTTCTACCGTTTCGGATACGCCATCTGTTGCATTTATCATCATAAACACTACATTATCTTTTTCTTCTTGATACACTTTTTCAAATGTTGGCATTTCTTCTACACAGTATCCGCACCATGTTGCCCAATAATTTATTACAATTGGTTTTCCTAAAAAGTCTTGTAATGTTACTTTTTGATTTTGTGCATCATATACCGTAAAATTCATTGCTGTAATGGCATTTTCTTCTGGCGATTCCCCTTGGATTTTTTGCTTATCTTGTTCTTCCTTCTCTTCCTGCTCTTCTTGTACAGTTTGGTTTGAGTTTTCTTCTGCTATCTGATTTTTAGTATATTCTTTTTCTAGATATTTATACCCTTGAAACAACAGGAAAAATCCCATTACCACTAATACAATTCCAGAAAAAATATTTACTACTTTGTAATGCTTTTTAATAACATCAAAAGCACCTTTTAGTTTTTCTATTAAAACTGCACTAAGAACAAACGGAATTCCTAACCCTATAGAATATAGTAGTAATAATACAATTCCTTTTACCATTTCTCCCTGAGATGCCACCATCATTAATGCAGAACCTAAAAAAGCTCCAACGCAAGGTGTCCAACCAATCGAAAACACCATTCCAAATAAAATTGCTTTTCCAAAGTTGATATTTTTCCATTTTACCTGTAATTTAGCGGTTTTATTTAAAAAAGGAAGTTTTACTATTTCCATAAATTGTAGTCCAAATACAATAACCACAATACCAAATACAATAGAAATAATTCCCTGATACTGCTGTAATAGTGCTCCTAGTGAACTTGCAAAAACGCCAAGTAACACAAATACAATGGTAAATCCTAATACAAACCCTAATGCATTTTTTATAGCGGTATTATTTTTTTCCTTTTCTATACTACTTTGTCCCGCAAAATAGGAAAGGTAAATAGGAAGTAATGGTAAAATACAAGGCGATATAAAAGTCATAATTCCTTCTAAAAAGGTTAATACATATTCCATTTATTCTTTACTCCTTACATAAGAAATTGCTTCTAACCCAGCTTTTGCTCCTTCTTCTACTGCCTTTGCCACTTGTAATAATCCTCCTGTACAGTCTCCGCAGGCAAATAGACCAGGTACTGTTGTATGCATATTTTCATCTACTACAATGTTTTTTCCAGAAACTCTTGCACCAATTTTTCTTGCTAAATCACTGCTAGATGCTGTACCAATTGCTACAAAAACGCCATCTACTTTCAGTTTTGTATCATCTTTAAAATCAATTTCTTTTACCTTTTCTTCTCCGGTAATGGCTCTTACTTCTTTTTCTACAACAGCAACATTTTCGCTTCTATTTTCAACCAAGCATGGTTTTCCGTCTGTTACCATCGTCACTCTAGAAACTACGGGAATTAGTTCGTTAATCTCATGCATCGCATATTCGCCATTTCCTAATACCGCTACTTCTTTACCACGGTAAAAGAAAGCATCACATACTGCACAATAGCTTACTCCTTTTCCTTCGTATTCTTTTAGTCCTGCAATAGGAGGTGTTACTCTTTCCGTTCCGGTTGCTAGTATAACAGCTTTTGCTTGATATTCTTGTTTTACTGTTTTTACGAAAAATGTAGTATTCCAATCTATTCCTACTACTTCTTCGGAAATAACTTCTACTCCCAAGTTTTTAGCTTGTTCTATTCCAATTTCTGCTAGTTTTTTTCCTTCCATTGGTTTTTCCAATCCATAATAGTTTTGAATAGTATGTGCTTTCGCAAGTGCACCTAAATCTTTTCCTATAATCAAGCATTTTTGATTTGCCCTTGCAATATAAAGGCTTGCACTAATGCCTGCTGGTCCTTTTCCTATAATAATAACGTCATACATCATTACTGTTCCTCCTTTTTGTTAAACCTTGTAATAAATCCACAGGTTTTGCAAAGTGGTTCTACTAACTTATGTGCCTCAAATCCTTGTTTTATTTTCTTTGCTCTTTCACTATTTATGATTTCTTCTACAGTTTGGTGTTTAATATTGCCTAATGCCATTGCTCCATTTTGGTCTAGGCAACATGGTACCACATCTCCATTTACCAATATTCCTATTTGGTTACGAAGTCCAAAACATTTTCCCGCTTCTAAAATTGTTTTTCCTTCTAAACTTGGCCATACAAATTCTATATCTTGATTTAAATATACATTTGGGGCTAATTTTACCCATTTTCTTTCCTTTGCCATTTCATATAAATTGTAAATACCATATTCTTTTGCAAGTGTATCTAATAGCATTTTATTATGTATATTGTTTTCGTATGCTTCTAAGTTCCATAAGCGATACGATATTAAGATATTGGTATATTTTTGTATTTGTCTTACAGAACCAATTACTTCTTCTAAATATTCTGCCTCTTTCTTTTTTACCTCTTGGTTTTGCTCTATACTGTGTAACGATAAATTCATTTGTTTAATACAAGTAGATTGTAAAATAGTGGATAAATTTTGTTGTAACAATGTAGCATTTGTCGTAATCGTAACATCCATTTGTTTTTCCATAGCACAGGCTAATATTTCTTTTAACTGTGGATGTAATAACGGTTCTCCTTTAATGTGTAGGTAAATTCTATCCGTATAGGGCTGTATTTTTTGTAATATCCTATCAAAATCTTCTACTTTCATAAACTCTGGTTTTCTTGTAGTAGGCATACAAAAAGCACATTGTAAATTACACACATTTGTTATTTCTATATATATTTTCCCAAATTGTTTTTTCTTCATTCCTCTTTTTCCTTTATTCTTGTAACAAAGAACGAAATGTATCAAACACATATCCATTCTCTCTTAAATATTGTATTACTTGTGGTAAAATTTCATAAGTTAAAATTTTATCTCCCGCATCATGCATTAAAATAACAACTACATTTTTTCCATCTACCGTAGATTTTATTTTTTCTAGCATTGCTTCTTTGGTAAACGCTCCTTCTGCATCTCCTGTAAGGGCATTCCAATTTATATGAGCAACTCCTTTTTGGTTTAACATATCTACAGCTTGTTGTTTTAAATCATGATATGGACCACCAATAGAGCCACCTGGAAATCGAAATAAATTGGTATGATAGCAATAATCCCCTAATGCTGTTTGAATGGCTTTTTCGGTTTGCTCGTATTCTTGCCACACCGTATCTAGTGAAGTGTAAATACTGCTATAGCGATGGGTATAGCCGTGGTTTGCTATATAATGTCCTTCTTCTTTTTCTCGTCTTACTAGGTCTGGATATTGTTCCACATAATTTCCCAATAAAAAGAAAGTTGCCGGAATTTGTTCTTGTTTTAATACATCTAAAATAAGAGGAGTAACAGAAGGAGAAGGTCCATCGTCAAAAGTAAGATAGGCTACTTTTTTTCCATCGTTTCCTTGGTATATGGTATCTATTTTTTCTATTTGCTCCTTCGTTAATTTTTGGTTCTTTTTGATTCCTGTTTGACTTACTACATTTAACTTGCTTGGTGTTATTATTTCTTTTTGTATGGTAGAAACTGTATTGGCACTTGCATAAGTATAATCTTTTGCTCCATAATAGAAAAAAAGGAAGAGAGAAACTAGCAGTATCAGTACATCAAAGAAAATAATGTTTCTTCCTTTATGTTTTCTAAATTCTCTCTTATCATACTCATACTGAATCATAGTTTTCTCTCTCCTTTCCTCTTTTTTCTCTATTATATACTATTTTTTCTAAGAAAGGAAGTTCTTTTTATTGTCTTTCCTCTTTTGTAGAATTTATTTTTAATAATTTCATTATTTCTACAATAAGCACAGGTGCAAATACTAATAGTAATATTTCTATAATATTTTCTGTAGGTAGAACTGGAACACTAAAAATTGTTCTTAAACCAGGGATTAATAAAATGATAAGCATTAGTACTGCAGATGCTAATGTAGCTAATACTAATTTTCCATTATTCCAAATTTTCGTTTTAAAAATAGACTCGTTATTATTGCGAATATTATACACATGTACCAACTCTGAAAATGCAAGTGTTACAAATGCCATTGTTTGCCCTACCTCTATTTTACTTTCTTCTAAAGATAGTCCATCAATTGCTTCTGTAGTGGTTGCAAGTCCAATCATAAATGCTGCTAATGTTAATAATCCAATCATAATTCCTTGGTATACAATTCTCCATGTCATTCCCTTTGTAAATACGCCTTTTCCCGGCTTTGTTGGTTTTCTATTCATTACGTTTTTATCTGCTGGGTCAAAAGCAAGTGCTAGTGCTGGTAAAGAATCGGTAACTAGGTTAATCCATAAAATATGCATTGGTAGTAATACTTCTATATGTGCAATATCTACTAATCCAAACCACTTTGCAAAAAGTGGTGTTAACATTGTTGCTAAAAATAGTACTACAATTTCTCCTACGTTACTAGAAAGTAAGAATTGAATTGCTTTTAAAATGTTATCATAAATTCTTCTTCCTTCTTCTACAGCAGATACTACAGTTGCAAAGTTATCGTCTGTTAAAATAACATCTGCTGCTTCTTTTGCTACATCGGTTCCTACTATTCCCATTGCACAGCCAATATCTGCTTTTTTAAGTGCTGGGCTATCGTTTACGCCATCACCTGTCATAGCAACCACTTCGCCGTTTTTTTGCCATGCATTAACAATTCTTACCTTGTGTTCTGGAGATACTCTTGCATAAACACTGTAATTTCTAACATTTTTTTCTAAGTCCGCATCAGACATTTTTTCTAATTCTAGACCGGTAATCGCTTCTTCATCTTTTTCTAGAATACCTAGTTGTTTTGCAATAGCAATAGCTGTTATTTTATGGTCTCCTGTTATCATTACAGTTTTAATTCCCGCTGTTTTACATTTTGCTACTGCTTGTTTTGCTTCCTCTCTTGGTGGGTCAATCATACCAACCATACCAATAAAAATTAAGTCTTGTTCCATTTGACTCATTTCTTGTTTACTTGGCATATGATCCAATATTTTATACGCACAGGCAAGAACTCTTAATGCATGTTCTGCCATGGTTTTATTCTGTTTTTCTATTTCTGGTAAATAGTTTTGTAAATCTTGTTTTATTTCTCCTCGATACAAATAGCCGTTACAAATTTGAAGTAATTCATCCATTCCACCTTTTGTATATACTACATATTTTCCTTCTACCTCATGTACTGTTGTCATTAATTTTCTGTCAGAATCAAATGGTATTTCTTCTACACGTGGCATTTGCTTATAAATACTTTGGTCCATCTTTAAACGGAATCCCATATCTACTAATGCTGTTTCGGTAGGGTCTCCTGTTAAGGTATGGTCTTCTGCTATTTTGGTATCATTACATAGCATATTGGCATATAGTAATTTTTTTAAGTCTTCATCTATTTGTGAAATCTCTTCCATATTTTTTAACATGCCATTGTAAAATATCTTTTTCACTGTCATTTTGTTTTGGGTTAAAGTTCCTGTTTTATCAGAGCATATAACAGTAGCACTTCCTAGTGTTTCTACTGCAGGAAGTTTTTTAACAATAGCATTTCTTTTTACCATTCTTTGTACACCAATTGCTAGTACAATAGTAGAAACGGCTGCTAATCCTTCTGGAATAGCTGCTACTGCTAAGCTAACCGCTGTCATAAACATGTTAATAACAGGTTTTCCTTGTAATAGTCCTGCTAAAAAGATAACAACACAAATAATAATAGCAACAATTCCTAGTGTTTTTCCAAGTTTGTTTAACTTTATTTGTAGTGGGGTTTGTTGTTCTTCTGTTTCCGTAATCATACCAGCTATTTTTCCCACTTCTGTGTTCATACCTGTTGCCACCACAATACCTTTTCCTCTTCCATAGGTAATTAAACTAGAAGAGAACACCATATTGGTTCTATCACCAATTCCTATTTCTTCTTCCTCAATTTCTTTCGTTGTTTTTTCTACTGGAACAGATTCTCCTGTAAGTGAAGACTCTTGTGCTTTTAAGTTAACTGCATCTACCAATCTTAAATCTGCAGGAACATAGTCTCCTGTATCTAAAACAACAATATCTCCTGGGACCAATTCTTTAGAAGGTACTACAGTAACGCTTCCATCTCTTAGCACTTTAGATACATGGTCACTTAGCTTCTGCAAAGCTTCCAAAGACTTTTCTGCTTTATTTTCTTGTACTACTCCAATAATTGCATTCAAAATAACAACAATAAGAATAATAACAGAATCGGTTATTCCTTCTCCTTGCATTACTCCAACAATTCCAGAAACAATAGCTGCAATAATAAGAACAATAATCATAAAATCTTTAAATTGTTCTAAAAACTTTTGAAAAAGAGATTTTTTAGCTTGTTTTTCTAATTCGTTTGAACCGTACTTTTGCCTATTATCTTCTACTTGCTCTTTTGTTAATCCCTTCTCCACACTGGTGTGAAATGTTTCTTCGGTTTCTTGCACCGATTTGTTAAACCAGTTTTCTTTCACTTTTACCTCTTCCTTTCTTTTTTCTATATGTATAGTATATACCAAAAAAAGACTTTTAAAGAAACTTTTTTTCATTCTTTAAAAAGTCTCTTTAAAAGTCTTGCTAAGCACATAGCCTGCTAGCCAGATAAAAACTATCGCGTATGTTGACCAGCAATTTTTAGCTACTCCCTTTTAAAGGAATTTATTCTTTTTTTGGTGACCCCTACGGGAATCGAACCCATGATTCGGCCTTGAGAGGGCCGCGTCTTAACCGCTTGACCAAGGGGCCATTTTTAATACTTTCTTAGTGTAACATATTTTTACAAAAATAGCAAGAAAAATTTTCAAGTTTTTCTTGCTATTCTTTTTTCCTATTTTTGTTTTTGTAATAAGTCATATTCGCCCTTAATAATGGTCATAATAATTTGAAGCGTTTTTTCTAAATCGTCATTTTTTAAAACATAATCATATAACCCTATTTTAGATTCTTCGTAATCAAAACGGTTTAGTCGAAGTTGAATTTCTTTTAAAGATGGCTTATCAATACGGTTTTGCAAGCGTCTTTGTAGTTCTTCTTTTGGCACTCTTAAAAAGATAGTTACTATTTTCACATCGTTTGCAAGAATCTTTTTTAGGTTTTCGGTTCCATTTACATCCATATCTTTTACAATAATTTTTCCGCTCTCTATTTTTTGTCTCATTAATGTTTTGGATGTTCCATAATAATGCTCATGGTGAACATCGTATTCATATAGTTCCCCATTTTGTATCATGGATTCAAATTCCTTGGTAGAAACAAAATGGTATACCTCTCCTGCTACCTCTCCAGGTCGTATTTCCCTATCGGTATAAGAAGGTAGCGATTCTATGTTTTCTACCCTTTTAATTAATTCTTTTTTTATGGTATCTTTTCCCGCTCCAGATACACCAGACAATAACACTAGCATACAATATATACCTTTCCTTCTGCTATTTCATTTGCAGCAAGCGTTACAGGTGATTGTTCGTCTACATTTGTATGCACCTCTGCACCTTGTGCAATTTGTCTTGCTCTTTTTGCTGTCATAATAACTAATTCAAAACGATTTTGTGCTTTTGTTAATAATTCTGTAACTGTTGGTTTTACAATCATAATTCTCCCTCTTTTCTTTTATTTATTATTTATCTTGTTCTTCTGCTATATCTTTATCCATTCTACCAGCTACAGTTTCTGGTTGAACAGCAGATAAAATAACATGTCCGGAATCCATAATAATAACAGCCCTAGTACGTCTTCCATAAGTAGCATCTACTGCCATTCCTTTGTCTTTGGCATCTTGCACAATTCTTTTAATTGGCGCCGATTCTGGACTAACAATAGAAATAATTCTATTTGCTGAAACAATATTTCCAAATCCAATATTAATGAGTTGCATGGTTTCTTCATCCTTTCTTTTTTATTCTATATTTTGAATTTGTTCTCTTATATTTTCTAACTGTGTCTTTATATCTATAACCAAATTTGTTATTTCTATACTCACAGATTTAGAGCCAATAGTGTTGGTTTCTCTATTCATCTCTTGAATTAAAAAATCTAGTTTTTTCCCTACTGGTCCCTCTTCTTCTAGCAATGTTTTACATTGTGCCACATGACTCTTTAATCTTGTTGTTTCTTCCTCAATAGAACTTTTATCTGCATAAATTACTACTTCTTGTGCCAACCTTGTTTGTTCTACTACATCTGTTTGTAATATTTCTTTTATTCTATTATTTAATTTTACTACATATTCTTCCACAAGTCCAGTAGAAAATGCACAAATTTTTTCTACTTTTTGCTCTATGTCTAATATTCTAGTCGTAATATCATCCTTCAATCGTTCACCTTCTACCATGCGCATATCTACAAAATTATCTAATGCTTGATGTAATACTACCTTTAATTCTTCCCAAATAACGTTTTCTGCTTCTTCTGTTTGCTTTACAACTAGTACATCTGGTAGCTTCATAATATCTGCTATGGTGATAGGCGAAGTTAATTCGTTTTCCTCTTGTAATTTTTTAAGTTCTTGAATATAGCTTTTGGCTAAAGGACGGTTAATGCAAATCTCTTTTCCTTCTGCACTTTCCTCTGTAAAATCGATAAAAACATCTACTTTTCCTCTATGAACCTTAGTAGCAATTTCTTTTTTGATTTTATCTTCTAAATAACTTAATATTTTAGGAAGCTTTATGGTAATATCGCTATATTTATGATTTACTGCTTTTATTTCTACTACATATTCTCTTTGATTTACTTCGTATTTGGCTCTGCCAAATCCTGTCATACTTTTTAGCATTTTGCTTTCCTTTCTCGCTATTTTTTAATAATATCCTTAATATCACTTGTTTGTTTTAGGTATTTTTTCTTTTCTCTTACATATTCAAAGATAGCTTTTCCTGTATAATATGCTCCATATAAGAAGGAAACAGCTGCAATGACCAATTGAAATTTTGCTGTAGCAGTAGTTAATACCCCTATAGATATAAGTGTTGCAATAGCAAGTACTAATACTTCTATTCCATTAATGGCTAGTTCGCCACTATCTTTTTTGTATGCCCTTTCAAAAAGAACAATAGCAAGTACCGCAAGGGTAATACTAAACACTTTTAGGTCTGTTACCAATACATCTTGTGCAATATTAATAAATCCCATATTAATAAATAAAAGATATACCATAATAAGAATAGCAATAATAATATTTTTAAATACTTTATCATTCATTTGCTTTTTTATATCCTCTGGTATTTTTTGCTCTTGCTTTACTTTTTCTAACTCTTCTATCATTTTTTTATCTTCTTCTGTGTTCTCTAGTCTTACTTTTTTCTCTTTTTTATTTTTTTTGCTTTTTTCTGTCTTTTCCGCCTTCTTATTCTTTTTGATTTTCTCTTTTTCTAGCTCTTTTGTTTTATCTAATACTTCTTCTACAATTTTATTGGTCTCTACCTTATTGATTTTAGAAATTTTTTTGTCCTTTTCTTTCTCCGTCTTTTCTTTTTTTACCTCTTTTTTGTTTTCTTCTGCTAGGGTTTCTTCTTTCTTGTTTTCTTGCTTGTTTTCCGTACTTGTTTTTTCTTTATTTGTTAGTTTGTCTTGTTTTTTTTCTTTCATCTTTTCCTCCTAAAATTTTGGGGCTTTTATTTTGTATCTAATGCATACACAATATTACTTGCAATAACAATAGGAGCTGTTTCTGTTCGCAAAATTCTAGGTCCCAAGGTAATGATTCTTGCCCCCTCTTTTTTTAACTGTTCTATTTCTTCCTCTGCTATTCCACCTTCTGGTCCTACTATTACACCAATGTTTATATTTGGCCTTTTTAATTGTTCTAATTCGTGCTTTAATGTGTTTTTTAATTCTTTTTCATATGCTACTAATACTATATCACATTTTTGAAGAATTTCATACACTTTTGCAAAATTTATAACAGGATTTATATTAGGAATTTTATCTCTTCCAGACTGCTTTGCTGCCACTTCTGCTATTTTATTCCATCGTTCCACTTTTTTAAGTGCATCTTTTCCTTCTAGCTTTGCTACAGAATAACGCATACGCACTGGGGTAAATTCTGTAATTCCAATTTCTGTTCCTTTTTCAATAATCCATTCCATTTTATCTGCCTTTGGAAGTCCTTGTAATAAGTGAATATATACACTTGGCTCCGAATGGCTATCTATTTTTTCCAGAATAGAACATTGTATTTCCGTATCGTGTATTTCTTGTATTTGGCAAGTATAATTTTTTCCGCAATCTTTATTACAAACCGTAAGATTATCCCCCAAACCATATCTTAATACTTTGGCAATGTGTTTCACATCCTCTCCTAGAATGTAAACTATTTTATCATCTTTTATCTGCTCAGATTTCACAAAAAATTTTGGCATTGTCTCTTTCCTTTTCTTTTTTTAGCATTATATCATAAAAAGCAAAATTTGGCTATGAAAAATGCGCTATTGATAGCAATAAATCAATAACGCTTTTTGTCCATAAAATTCTCTGTCAAAATCCCCCGTCCCTTTTGTTATTTAGAAACCTGCAAGACTGGGCGCAAACCGCGAGAATGGGAGTTCGTTCCGCTGTGCGAATAGAACACATCGCTGGTGCTAAAGGAATCTGTACCGGTCATATAACGGAAGCGGAAGTTAGCGTTGTTCCAGTAAGCGAGCACGCAACGCGAAGACAGCCAGAATTCTGTTCCTGTTTGTGCTTGTTCCTCATTTCTATTTGGTCTAGTTCCCCAAAGAGCATTATATATTACCTTTAACCCTGGGTCTGCATTATAATATTCATAGGAATAAGAATTTCTTTTATCTTCTGTTAAATATTCTTTTATTCCTGTTGTACTTAAGTTATATTTGTCTATCTTTGCATCCGAAT
>CAKNOI010000030.1 GCA_930990125.1 uncultured Clostridiaceae bacterium
ACCTACGCCAATTTTCAAGACTGGTGCCATAAACCAACTCGACCACCTCTCCGTCTGACTGTTACCGAACTCGGTAACAGTATATATATTAACACATTTCGCCTTTGCTTGTCAATAGCAAATTTTGGTTTTTTCTCGGCAAATTTGTGTTTTTTCACAGTAAGACTCTTTTTTGTCTTCTTTTCATTTACATGTTATGCTTTATTTGGCATTTTTGCTGATGTTTTCTTTGTTATTTTTTCTTGATAATTGTCTTACTCTTTCATTTTATAAATATTTTGTGAATATATTGCTTTATCTATTGCTTGTCTTTCTTCTTCTGATAAAGTATACGTAGAATTTCCATTTGTGATTGGTTTTGCATAAATATTAGACATTTCTCTAGAATAGATGCCATTTAGTACTACTCCGTTATTTTGTTCATCTAATAGTGCTAATGTAAAGCTTAAATCACTTCCTGTATCAGAAAAGGCATTATATCTTACCATACCTATTTTTTGAATACATCTTGTAATGTCATTATCTAAATGATGACAGTATTCATATAATTCCTTGTTTTTTTCGCTTACTTCTTCTACTTTGGAAATGTAACTTCTAAGCATTTCTTCTATATTATTTCCATTTCCTAATTTTTTTATAAATTGTAAATATTCTTTTCGAATTTTACTTAATTTTATTTGGTTCATAATATATAGTAGCAAAAATACTATATTTACTCCTAATAAAATATATACAAAGATGTCTGATTTTAAAAACTCCATCTTTTCTCCTTTCTTTTATTCTTTAATAAGTTCTAGAAGTCTTTCTAGGTCTTCGTTTGAGTTATATTCAATAATAATCTTTCCTTTTTTCTTTCCGGCATTTAGTTTTACTTTTGTACCAAAAAAATGTTGAAAAGAATCTTCAATATCACGGTAAATAGCTTCATATTTTTGATTTTTTTTGCTTGCTTTTGAACCTAGTCCTACTCGGTTTTCTAGTTGTCTTACATTGTCTCCTCTTTCAATAATACGAAGTGCCATATCGTATTGTTTATCTGGATCTTCTATTACTAACAAGGCTCTACAATGCCCTTCTGTTAGTTTTCCTTCCATTACTAATTCCATTACTTTTGGTGATAAATTTAATAAACGTACGGTATTGGCAAGTGTGCTTCTACTAATTCCTAATGTGTCTGCTAGTTGTTGTTGTGTTAACCCATAGTCTTCCATTAATACTTTAAATCCTTTTGCTTTTTCAATTGGATTTAAGTCTTCTCTTTGTATATTTTCTATTAAAGAAATTTCTTGGTTTTTTCGCTCATCGTTTTCTCGAATAATGGCTGGTATTTCGGTTAATCCTGCTAGTTTAGATGCTCTCCATCTTCTTTCTCCAGCGATAATTTCATAGTATTTTTCTTTTTTAGTTACTACAATTGGTTGTATTACTCCATATCTTTTAATAGATTCTGCTAGTTCTTCTAAGCTTTCTGTGTCAAATTTTTTTCTAGCTTGATTTTTATTTGGTTCTACATCTATTATTTTTAAATTTGTAACGATTTCTCCTTCTTTTCTTTCTTCTTCTTCGTTTTTTACTTCTTCTATTACATTAGAAGAAAATAAAGCATCTAGTCCTTTTCCTAGTCCTGTCTTTTTTGGCATACTGCTCACCCTTTCTTTTATTTCATATGTTTGGCTTTTTGACTATCTTCGTTTATTTTAATAAACTCTTTTGCAAACTTTTCATATGCTTTTGCCCCTTTAGATCTAGCATCATATATGGTGATTGGCATTCCATAACTTGGTGCTTCGCTTAGTTTTACATTTCTTGGTATAACGGTTTTATATACCTTATTGTCAAAGTATTTTTTTATTTCTTTTACTACTTGATTTGATAAGTTTGTCCTTATGTCATACATAGTAAGTAATGCACCTTCTATTTCTATATCTTTATTGAGATGTTTTTTTACTAATCCTACCGTATTTAATAATTGACCTAATCCTTCCAATGCATAGTATTCACATTGTACAGGAATTAATACACTATCTGATGCTGTAAAAGCATTTAATGTAATTAAACCTAAGGATGGAGGACAATCAATTAAGATATAGTCAAATTTTTCTTTTATGGTGTCCAGTTTTTCTTTTAAACGCTGCTCTCTTGACATCATAGATACTAATTCTACTTCTGCACCTGCCAAATTAATATTAGAAGGACATATTTTTAAGTTACGTATTGCAGTGTCTTGAATGGTTTTTTCGATTTCTATATCTGTTACCAACACATCATACACTGAATATTCGGCTTCTTTGTCTACTCCTATTCCACTTGTGGCATTTCCTTGTGGGTCTGCATCTACCATTAATACTTTTTTTCCTTTTTTAGCCAGTATAGTGCCAAGATTTACTGTGGTTGTAGTCTTTCCGCACTCCACCTTTTTGATTTGCTATGGATACTATTTTTCCCAAAAACATTACCTCCCTCTATCAAAAATTGACATATTAATGATATAATTTTATATCAAATATGTCAATCTATTTTAAAAAGTTTTCTTATTTTTTTGTTGTTTTCTTTTTCTATTATAATGGTTTTTTGCTTGGCATTCCTGGGTTTCTTGGATATTTCTTCGGAGTTTTATTTTCTTTTTTTATTAGCATAATATTTCTTTTTATCTCTGTTTCTGGTAAAACAAGTTCTTCTATTTTTTCTATTTTCCCTCCTAATGTTTCTAAACAGTTTTGTAAGTCTTTACTTTCTTCTTGTAAGTTTGGACCCTTCATACAAATACATTTTCCTCCTATTTTTACATATGGTAACATGTATTCTAATAAGGTATGCATTGGTGCAACTGCTCTAGATACAGCAATATCATATTGTTCACGATATTCTTCTTTATGTGCTAGTTCTTCTGCTCTTGCATGAACTGCTTGTATATTTTCTAAAGAAAGATTTCGTATTACTTCTTCTAAAAAGGTTATCCTTTTATTTAAGGAATCTAATAATGTAATGGATAAATCTTTTTTTAGAATTTTTAAAGGAATTCCTGGAAATCCAGCTCCTGTTCCTATATCTATTATCTTAGTGGTATCTGGTATATAGCTTGCTATGGATAAAGAATCTATAAAATGTTTTGTAATAATGTCTTCTTCTTGTTCAATTGCTGTTAAATTCATTTTTTTATTCCATTCTATTAATAGCTCCTTATAGGTAAAGAACTGTTCTAACTGCTCTTCTTGTAAATTATATCCTATTTCTTGAGCTTTTTGTTTCACATGCCTTAAAAACTCTATTTTTTCCATACATTACTCCTTTTCTTTTTTCTTTTTCGTTTCTAGGTAAATTAATAATACTGATATATCTGCTGGCGAAACCCCCGAAATTCGTGATGCCATTCCAATGGATGTTGGTTTATATTTATTTAGTTTTTGTCTTGCTTCTAAGCTTAATCCCTTTATTTGTGCATAATCAATATCTTCTGCAAGCTTTTTTTGCTCCATTTTTTTGAATTTTTCTACTTGTGCAACCTGCATTGCAATATAACCTTCATATTTAATTTGAATTTCTACCTCTTCTTTTTCTGCTTTTTCTAATTCAGGTCGATTTTCGTCAATTACGCTAAGCTTTTCATAGGTTAATTCGGTCCTTTTTAATAATTCTGCTAATTTTACGCCTGTAGCAATAGGTGAAGACCCATTTTCTTTTAAAAATGTATTTACTTTTTCGGTTGGTCTAATAACAGTATTAGAAATCCTTTCTATTTCTTTTTCTATATGTTGTTTTTTCTGCAAGAATTTTTGGTATCTTTCTTCTGAAATTAGACCTATTTCATGTCCAATTGGTGTTAGTCGTAAATCTGCATTGTCCTGTCTTAGAAGTAGCCTATATTCTGCTCTTGATGTCATCATTCGGTATGGTTCATTGGTGCTTTTAGTAACAATATCATCAATTAGTACACCAATATATCCTTCAAATCGGTTTAATACAATAGGTTCTTTTCCTTGTATTTTGCGTACAGCATTTATTCCTGCCATAATTCCTTGTCCTGCTGCTTCTTCGTATCCAGAAGTTCCATTAATTTGTCCGGCAAGAAACAATCCTTCAATTTTTTTTGTTTCCAATGATGGTTTTAATTCTGATGGTTCTACACAATCATATTCAATAGCATACGCTGGTCTCGTAAATTCTACATGTTCTAACCCTGGAATTGTGCGATACATTGCTATTTGTACGTCTTCTGGAAGTGAAGAACTCATTCCCTGTACATACATTTCATCGGTATCTAGTCCCATTGGTTCAATAAATATTTGGTGTCTTTCTTTATCCGCAAAACGTACTACTTTATCTTCAATAGAAGGACAATATCTAGGTCCTGTGCCTTCTATTTGCCCTGCATATAATGGAGAGCGATGTAAATTTTGTCTAATTATTTCATGTGTTTTTTGATTGGTATAGGTTAAATAGCATGGTACTTGCTCAATTTGCTTTGGTTCATTTTCAAAGGAAAATGGGACAATATCCTTGTCTCCTTCTTGTATTTCCATTTTTGAAAAATCGATACTATTTTTATTTACTCTGGCTGGCGTTCCTGTTTTAAAGCGTAAGATTTCTATTCCTAGTTCTTTTAATTTGTCTGCTAACTTATTTGCTGGGAACACCCCATCTGGACCACTTTCGTATGAAGATTCTCCAATGTATATTTTTCCTCTTAAATAGGTTCCTGTTGCCAAAATAACTGCTTTTACATGGTATATTGCTCCTAAATTTGTTTCTACAGCAACTATTTTTCCATTTTCTACTTTAACATCTACAATTTCTGCTTGTTTTAGATATAGATTTTCTTGTTTTTCTAGGGTATGCTTCATTTCTTGTTGATATTTTTTTCTATCTGCTTGTGCTCTTAAAGAATACACAGCAGGTCCTTTGGAAGTGTTAAGCATTCTAGATTGGATAAATGTTTTATCTATGTTTTTTCCCATTTCTCCACCCAAGGCATCTATTTCACGAACTAGGTGTCCTTTGGACGTTCCTCCTATATTAGGATTACACGGCATATTTGCAACTGTTTCTAAGCTGATGGAAAACACTAATGTCTTCATTCCCAATCTTGCTGCAGCAAGTCCAGCTTCACATCCGGCATGTCCTGCTCCTACTACAGCTATATCATATTCTCCTGCATCATAACTCATCTTTTTTCCTCTTTTCTTTTTCTTGTTTTGTTCTATTTCTGTGAAACATTTTCTAAAATCTTGCTCCAATTGTGAAACAAGAAAAAGTGTTTCAACAACCTTTATGACAAATGTTTTAGCTCTTTTTTCTACTTTTATGATTATTCGTTTCTTTTTTGTCTATCAGTATATATTTTTCTTTTCTCTTTTTTCTGTGTTTTTTTGCTTTTTTTCTGTAATTTTTAAATTTTTTGTTTTCTTTTTATTTCTTTCTATTTTCCTTTTATTTGCGTTTTTTGTCTTCAGATAATATCTTTCATGTCTTTTAGCTTTTCTCTCGTAATTTCCCTGTTTAAATGCGTCTTTTTTTATTTTCCTAAACAAAATTTAGAAAAGATTTCCTTAATAATATTTTCGGATACATTTTCTCCTATTATTTCCCCTAAATTTTCTAAAGCATTTTTAATAGCAATAGCAATAATGTCAATTGGCATTTGCATTATAATAGTTTCTATTGCTTTTTGAATATTTTCTTCTGCTTTTTGAATTAGGGTTTTATGTCTGATATTTGTAATCATTGTTTCTTCTTGTGGAGCTATTTCGTTTAAATGAAATAACCTTTCTATTTCATTATATAGCTCTTCTATTCCCTGCCTTTGGAGTGCTGCTATTTCTATTACTGTTTTTCCAGAATGGATAATAGCAGGATTTTGTTTTAGCACATTATTTTCTAAGTCTGACTTATTTAATAAAATAATTGCTGTTTTATCTTGAATTAAATGCAAAATTTCTAAGTCTTCTTCTGTTAATTCTTTTGTGCTATCAAAAATTGCAATTAATAAGTCTGCTTCTTTTGCTAATTTTTTTGATTTCTCAATTCCTATTTTCTCAACCTGATCTTTGGCTTTACGTATTCCTGCAGTATCAATAATATGTAGTGGTATTCCTTTTACCGTTACCGTTTCTTCAATGCTATCTCTTGTTGTACCTTCTATATCTGTTACAATAGCTCTATCTTCTTTTAAAATAGCATTTAATAAAGAAGATTTTCCTGCATTTGGTCTTCCTACAATTACGGTCTTAATTCCCTCTTTTACGACTTTACCGTTTTCAAAGCTTTTTTCTAGCAGTTGTAATTTTTCTTTACAATGTTCTAATGTTTGCATTGCTTTTGCATTGGTAACTTCTTCTACATCATATTCCGGATAATCGATAGAAGCTTCTATATCTACCATAATATCCATTAATTCTTTACGAATTTGTCTAATTTCTTTAGATAAATATCCTTCTAGTTGTCTCATATTTGCATGCAACTCTTTTTCTGATTTCGCATGAATAATATCAATAACAGATTCAGCTTGTGACAAATCTATTCTTCCATTTAAAAAAGCCCTTTTGGTAAATTCTCCTGGTTCTGCTAGTACTGCACCATTTTTTAGGCACTCTTCTAATATTTTCTGTAATACTATCATTCCACCATGCGAATTAATTTCACACATGTTTTCCGTTGTATAGCTTTTTGGCTCTTTAAAATAAGAGACTAATACTTCATCGATAACTGTTCCCGTTTCTTTAGAAATAATTTGTCCATATTTCATCGTGTAGCCTTTTATTTGTTCTATATTTTCTTTGTGCTTTGGTACAAATATGTTCTCTAAAATAGAAAAACAATCTTTTCCGCTCATACGTACTATACCAATTCCCCCTATTCCTGGGGCTGTTGCTATTGCTACAATCGTATCCATTTTTATCCCTTCCCTTTTAAAAAAGCCAAGGTTTGAAATCTAGTAAATAGAATAATTTCTATTTTTTACTAAAATCCGAACTTTGACTTCCGATTTTTTATTTTATTTATTTAATGCAATTACTACTTTACGATGAGGTTCTTCCCCAATACTATAAGTTCTTACTTTATGGTTTCCTTGTAAACGAGTATGAATAATTTTTCTTTCATACGCACTCATTGGTTCTAAGGTAATCGTTTTTCCTGTTTTGATAACTGTTTTAGAAAGTTTATCTGCTAATGACTCTAATGTTTTCTTTCTTTTTCCTCTATATCCTTCTATATCTAAAATAACATTTACTTTTCCTTGTACATTCTGATTTGCTATACCTGATAAAATAGATTGAAAAGCATTTAATACTTCTCCTCGGTATCCAATTAGGAAATGAATATCTTTTCCTTCTAACTGAACAGTAATATAGGATTCGTTTTCTCCTATTTCGAAAATAATTTCATGTTCCTCTAAATCTTGGCAAAATCTAGTTAAAAAAGTAGTAAGATTTGATTTTGCTATTTCCCTTTCTTCCGTAGACAATTTATGCTTTTCTCCCATTCGTCTAAAGGATTCTTTTTCTATTTTTTCTTTTTGCGGTTTTACGTGTTTTTCTTTTATTTCTGCCTTTTCTGTATTTTTTATATTTTCTTTTATGGTTAATTCTACTTTTACAATTCTAGGTTCTAGAATACTAAAAAAGCTTTTTTTCTTTTCTGTTTCTAAAACTTTGATTTCTACCATATTTTTCGTAACATTTAATTTCTTTAGTCCTTTTTCAATCGCTTCTGTAGATGTTTTTCCTTCGGAAATTATACTTTTAGGCATCTTGTTCCTCCTTTTTAGAATCAATATGGTTCAATATAAGTCTTTCTATAATCATCATTACATTATTAACCAACCAATATAAAGCTAGACCTAATGGTGCTACAATAGCAATAGAAATAGACATGATTGGCATAAACCAAGACATCGTCTTATTCATCTGTTGCATTGCCTCTAATTGATTTGGTTCTTCTTCGGATACTTCCGTATCTTCTTTCTTCTTCTTTCCTTTATTACGCATTGATGTTGTTAAACGAATCGATACAAAAGAAGATGCTACATACAACGCTGGAATAATATAAACACGAAAATCATTCAAACTTTGTGTTGGAACCTTACTTAAATCTATTCCTAAAAAGTCCATATTAATAAATACTCTCTCATCTTCTGCACCTTTTTGTTCAATAATTTGTATTTCTGGATAAGCAGATGCTTTTCCATCGTTTTCTTGCTCTATTTGTGTTTGATAATTACTAATAATTTCAGGATCTACTTTTTTCATAAATGTTAATGGACTTCTTACTAAATAAAACACGGCTAAAAATACAATGATTTGTACAATAGAACTTAAGCATCCGCTAAACGGACTCATTTTTTCTTGTTTATATACATCAAGCATTTCTTGATTCATTCGTACTTGGTCATTTTTATATTTTTCTTGAATTTCCTGCATTTTAGCTTGAATCTTAGCAGATTTTTTCATTGTTTTTTGCTGTTTAATAGAAATGGGTAATGTAATTAATTTTAATACAACACAAAATAAAATAATAGCGACACCATAGTTATTGACTAAATTATATAAAAAATTTAGTACATAACCAAATAGATTTGCCAATAATGACATAGTTTATCTCCCTTTTTTCTTATTTTTTTAAAGGATCATATCCTCCCTTGGAAAAAGGATTACATTTTATTATTCTTTTAATTCCTAACCCCATTCCTTTTACTATTCCATATTTTTCAATAGCTTGTTTCGTATATTCCGAACAGGTTGGATAAAATTTACACACTACCCCACGTTCACTTAAAAATAGGGAAATATGTTTTTGATAACATTGAATTAAAAAAATAAAAAACTTTCTCACTCTTCACCTTTTTTTATTAATTTCATTTTCTTAAAAATGGTATCCATATCTTGGTAAATGGTAGCAAAGCTTGCTTCTTCTATCTTTACCCTCTTATTCCACAAAAAAACAATAGAATATCCTTTTGCTAAGTTTTTTTCCATTTTTCGATAGCTCTCTCTTACCAATCGTTTGACACGATTTCTTTGCACAGCTTTTCCTGCTTTTGTTGAAATAGCTATTCCTATTTTATTTTTTTCTAAATTATTTTTTTTCAAAATAATTTCTATTTGTTTTCCAAAATAGGAATTTCCTCTTGATAACACATTTTTAAATTCATAATTTTTTTTTAATGTTTCTAATTTACTCATCTTATTACCTTTAATTGCAAAAAAGGCCATCTTCTGGCCTCACTTTACGGTCTATTAAGCAGTTAATTTTTTTCTACCTTTAGCACGTCTTGCTTTTAATACATTTCTTCCCGCTTTTGTTTGCATTCTTTTACGGAATCCATGTTCTTTCTTCTCTTGTCTATTTTTTGGTTGGAATGTTCTTTTCATTTTGCACCTCCTAAATTTATCTAAACCATATTTGGGTTAATCACATAATAAGCAGTGTTTATTATACCGTACTAAGTAGGTATATGTCAAGTCTTTTCTAATATTTTTTGGTGTTTTGCAGTTTTCAACATTTTTTCCACAAGCTGTTGATAAGTTGGAAAAAATGGACATTTTTCCACTATGTTATCCACATTATACACAGAGTAAAAAAAGTTTTTTTACAAGATATATTGACTCTTGATACCTTTTTTGATATTATAAGAAAATAGTAGGGAATGAAGACTTTTTTGGATTCAAAAAAACAACATTATGAATAAAATATTTCTGTATTTTTACAATTGTATTTCAACAATAGTAAGCAAAAAAAATAGCTGTGGATAATTTTATTTTTAGTTTGTTTGGGAAACGATTATTTGGAAGGAGTAGAGGAATGCAAACAGAGCTGATAGAACTTCTCACAAAAGCAAAAGAACTTTTAAAAAACGAAACAACCAGTATTTCTTATGATACTTGGTTAAAAGAACTAGAAATCCAAAGTGCAGATAATGAAACCATTGTACTTGTTACTGCAACGGATTTTAAGAAAAACACGATAGAATCTCGTTATCATGATTTATTAGTAAATACATTTAAGTTTTTAACCAATAGAGATTGTAATGTTGTTATCTTAAGTAAAGAAAGTAATGAAAAAAACGCTTCCATGGAAAATGGGGAAGAGTTCTTAGAAGAATTTCCTTCTAAAACGATAGAACAACAAGAAGAACCAAGTTATTTTAATACCACATTAAATCCTAAATACACTTTTGATACTTTTGTTGTTGGAAATAATAACCGTTTTGCACATGCCGCAGCTTTAGCAGTAGCAGAATCTCCAGGAACGGCCTATAATCCACTCTTTTTGTATGGTGGTGTTGGTTTAGGTAAAACACACTTAATGCACGCTATTGGAAATGAAATTGTAAGAAGAAATCATTCTGCAAAAGTCTTATATGTTACTTCAGAGAAATTTACAAACCAATTAATCAATTCTATTAAAGACTTTAAAAATGAGCAATTCCGTAATAAATACAGAAATGTAGATGTATTATTAATTGATGATATTCAATTTATTGCTGGAAAGGAAAGAGTACAGGAAGAATTTTTCCATACCTTTAATAGTTTACATGAGAGTGGAAAACAAGTTATCATTTCTAGTGACCATCCTCCAAAGGAAATAAATCTGTTAGAGGACCGTCTAATTTCTCGTTTTGAATGGGGATTAATTGCAGATATTTCTAATCCAGATTATGAAACACGTTTAGCAATTTTAAGAAAAAAAGCTCAAACCGAAAATATTATTGTGGATGACGATATTTTATCTAATATTGCAACAAAAGTAGAATCCAACATTCGAGAATTAGAGGGAGTATTAAATAAATTAATAGCACATTCTTCTTTAGCACATAGTCCTATTACAATGGAAATGACAGAAAGAGCGATTAATGATATTATTTCTAAAAAAGATAAAGTAATTTCTTCCGAATATATTCAAGAAGTAGTTGCTAAATATTTTAATATTAATAAAAAGGATTTAAAAGGTGCTAAAAGATCTAATGATATTACTTACCCAAGACAAATAGCTATGTATTTATGTAGGGAAGTGGCAGGCCTTTCTTTTCCTAAAATAGGAGAAGATTTTGGAAAAAGAGACCACACAACAGTAATGCATGCTTGTAATAAAATAGAAAATGAATTAAAAGAAAATACCAATACCAAGTTAATTGTGGATAGTGTGAAAAGTATTATCTTAAGTGGAAAATAAATGGAATCTATTTCCGTAAAAAAGATTGAGGCAATTTTCGTAAATTTATGTTTGCAAAAAAAATCGTTTGGTGTCAAAACCTGTAATTCTTCTTACGGAAGAGCGGGATTAGATATACACACCCCCACTGTTAATAAGGTGTAAATAGATTGTTAATAACTCATATTTTATATTTGTAATAATTGTTTTGTGGATAACTATTTTATTTTTCCACTACCTTATCAACATGGACAACCTATACGGAAATACAACTATACACATAGTTTTCCACATTATCCACAAGACCTAATACTATTACTTCTAATACTATTTAATTTATTTAAAAAGAAAGGATGTTAGAAAAAAAATGAAACTCATTTGTGACAAGGATAAAATCCTCAAAGCTATTAATTCCGTAGTAAAAGGAGTAGCTTCTAAAACAACAATGCCTATCTTAGAAGGTATCTTAATTCAAACAAATGAAAATGAAATAAAATTAACTACCTATGATTTAGAAATAGGAATAGAATATATCATGGAAAGCAATGTAATAGAACAAGGTTCTACTGTAGTAAATGCTATCATGTTTAGTGAAATTATTCGTAAATTACCAAATACAGAAATTAGTATTAGTTTAAATGAAAAGAATTTATTGGAAATTGAGTGTGAAGGTTCATTATATAAATTAGCTACTATGAATCCTGACGAATTTCCAGAATTACCAAAAATTGCAGTGGAAAATTCTATTGAGATAGAACAAAACACATTAAAAAATATGATAAGAAAAACAATTTTTGCTGTCAGCAGTGAAGAAAATCGTCCAATTTTTACAGGATGTTTATTTGAAGTAAAAGAAAATAAATTAAATGTAGTAGCAGTTGATGGTTTTCGTTTGGCATGGAAAAGTACTTATTTAACAAGCAAAGTAAATGACTTTAGTGCTGTTATTCCAGGAAGAACATTAAATGAAGTAAATAAAATTATATTAGATTCTTTTGATAAAATAAAAATCGGAATTTCTAAAAATCAAGCTTTATTTGAAATGGATAATTGTAAGATAGTAACAAGAGTATTAGATGGAGAATTCTTAAATTATGCAAATGTTATTCCTTCTACTTGGGAAACCAGAATTCGAGTAAATAAAAATGCAATGCAAGATTGTTTTGAAAGAATAAGTTTAATTTCTTCTTCTTCTATTGAAAAAGAAAAGAAATATCCAGTAAAAGTATGTGTAGAAATAGGAAAAGTAACAATTTCTTGTACCAATCAAACTGGAGATGCAAAAGAAGAAATGTATGTTACAACAGAAGGAAAGAATTTAGAGGCAGGATTTAATCCAAAATATTTCTTAGATAGTTTTAAGGCTATTGATGATGAAGAAGTTTTTGTGGATTTTGGTTCTAGTATTTCTCCTTGTATTATAAGACCAGTAGAAGAGGGAGGAGACTATATTTATATGGTTCTTCCTATCAGAATGAAAGATTAATTGCAAAAAGGAAGGAATATTCACATACGTTATCCACAATTTGGTATCGTTATGTGGAAAAGTAAAAGAAAAAAATGTATATTTCACACATTAAACTTCAGAATTTTAGAAATTACAAAAAATTAAGCTTGGATTTAAATTCCAATATTAACATTTTCTATGGAGACAATGGTCAAGGAAAAACAAATGTAATAGAAGCTGTTTTCTTATGTGGAATGGGAAAATCTTTTCGAACCAATAAAGAGCAAGAGTTAATACGTTTAGAAGAAAACTTTTCTGAGGTAGAAGTAGAGTTTCAAAAAAAAGATAGAGAAGGAGTTATCCGAATTGTATTAGAAAAGAAAAAAGCAATATTTTTAAATGGGGTAAAAATAAAAAAATTAAGTGATTTATTAGGTAAGATAAACCTTGTTATTTTTTCTCCTGACGATTTAGAGATTTTAAAAGAAGGACCAAGTAAAAGAAGACGCTTTTTAGATATGATGATAGGACAATTACGTCCTAATTACATACATTGTTTAAACTTATACCTAAAAACATTAGAACAACGAAATAATTATTTAAAACAAATTAGGTTTGAGTCAAAACAAGAAAATATGTTAGAGATTTGGGATGAAAAATTAGCAGAATATGCAGAAAAAATAGTTGCTTATAGAATAGAATTTATGCAAAAAATAAAGGAAAAATTAAATACAATTCATCAAGACATTACAGAGGAAAAAGAAACATTAGAAATTGAGTATCATACAGATGCAAAAACAAAAGAAGAATTTTTTAGATTATTAAAGCAAAATCATCGATTAGATATGTTAAAAGGGTATACCACCAAAGGAGTTCATCGCGATGATTTTACTATTTTTATTAACGGAAGGCAAGTGAACATATACGGTTCACAGGGGCAGAATAGAACGGTAGTTCTTTCTCTTAAATTAACAGAATTAAAAATTATAGAAGAAGAAATAGGGGAAGAGCCAATTTTATTATTGGATGATTTTATGTCTGAATTGGACGAAAAAAGAAGAAATCGCCTGCTACAAGTAATGAGGAATACACAAGTATTAATTACTTGTACAGACCCTTTGGAGTTAAGAAACGTTTCTTCCAATCTCTTTAAGGTGGAAAATGGAGAAATAAAAAATAAGGAGGCTTTTTGATGTTTTTACATATTGGAAAAGACCAAATTATACCCAATAAATCAATACTTGCTATTTTAGATGTAAGTTCGATAAAAGAAAGTAAAGAATTTATTACTTTAATTCAAAAATTAAAAGAAAATAACGCATTATTTTGGGTAGAAGGAAAAGAAGAAAAAACTTTTATTTTAGTAGAGGATGGAGAAACAAAAGGCTATTTTTCCAATATTTCTTCCGTTTCTTTAGCAAAAAGATTGTAAAAAAAGAAACTTGACTTTCTTTCGTTTAAGAGATAATATGATAAGAGAAAATGAAAAAGAATCTTTCCAAAAAACATGAGGAGGTTGTATCGTGGAAAAATATGAACATAAGTATGGAGCAGAACAAATTCAAGTTTTAGAAGGATTAGAGGCTGTTCGAAAAAGACCAGGAATGTATATAGGTAGTGTTTCCGTAAGAGGATTACATCATTTGGTATATGAAATAGTAGACAATAGTGTAGATGAAGCATTAGCTGGTTATTGTACCGAAATTAATGTAAAAATTGAACCAGGAAATATTATTTGTGTAAAAGATAATGGAAGAGGAATTCCAGTGGAAATCCATCCAAAAACAAAAATTTCTACTGCAGAAACAGTATATACTGTTTTACATGCGGGAGGAAAATTTGGTGGAGATAGTGGATATAAAGTTTCTGGAGGACTTCATGGTGTAGGTGCTTCTGTTGTAAATGCTCTTTCTGAATGGGTAGAAGTCACAATCGAAAGAGATGGTGGTAAATACCAGATGCGTTTTGAAAGAGGAAAAACAGTACAACCTCTAAAAAAGGTAGGAGATTCTGATAACACAGGAACCATGGTACGTTTTTTGGCAGATGATACTATTTTTGAAACGACTAATTATGAGTATGAGACATTAGAAGAGAGAATGCGAGAGATGGCATTCTTAACAAAAGGATTAAAAATTACGATAGAAGATTTACGAGGAGAAGAAGTAAAAAAAGGAGAATTTTACTTTGAAGGTGGTTTAAAATCTTTTGTAGAATTTTTGAATAAGAATAAAGAAAAACTATATCCAACACCTATCTATATTGAGAAAAAAGATGGAGAAGTGCCAACAGAAATTGCTATTCAATATACTTCATCTTATAATGAAAGCATTTATACTTTTGTAAATAATATTAATACCATAGAAGGTGGAACACACTTAGAGGGATTCAAAAGAGCACTTACAAAAGTATTTAATGATTATGCAAGAAGTCACAACATATTAAAAGAAAAGGATTCCAATTTACAAGGAGAAGATATTAGAGAAGGAATAACAGCTGTTATTTCTGTAAAAGTAAAAGAACCTCAATTTGAAGGACAGACCAAAACAAAGTTAGGTAATAGTAATGTAACAGGAATTGTGCAAAGCCTTGTTTCCGAAGCGTTATCTACCTTTTTAGAAGAAAATCCTTCTATTGCTAAAACCATATTAGAAAAATGTATTAGTGCTTCTAGAGCAAGAGAAGCTGCTAGAAAAGCAAGAGAATTAGTAAGAAGAAAAAGTGCATTAGAAACTACTACATTACCAGGAAAATTAGCAGATTGTAGCGAAAAAGATGCACAAAAATGTGAAGTGTATATCGTAGAGGGAGATTCTGCAGGAGGAAGTGCAAAACAGGGAAGAGACAGACGTTTTCAAGCGATTCTACCACTTTGGGGTAAAATGTTAAATGTAGAAAAATCAAGAGCAGATAAAATTTATAATAACGAAAAATTACAACCAGTTATTTTAGCAGTAGGTGCAGGAATTGGTTCTGATTTTGACATTACGAAAATACGTTATGGAAAAGTTATTATTATGGCAGATGCCGATGTAGATGGTGCCCATATTCGAACACTATTGTTAACTTTCTTTTTCCGTTACATGAGACCATTAATAGAAAATGGAAATGTATATTTAGCACAACCACCACTTTATAAAATATCTAAAAAAGGAATAAAAGATATTTATTGTTATAGTGATGAAGAATTAGAAGAAGCATTAAAAGAGGTAGGAAGAGAAAATACAGGAATTCAAAGATATAAAGGTCTTGGAGAAATGAACCCAGAACAATTGTGGGAAACAACCATGAATCCAGAATCCAGAATTTTAATAAAAGTAACCATGGAAGATGCTAGAAAAGCAGATGAAATATTTACCGTACTCATGGGAGATGATATTGAACCAAGACGTAAGTTTATTGAAGCTAATGCAAAATATGTAAAAAATCTTGATATTTAAAATAATAGCGTGAATAAGTAATTTTATTCACGCTATTATGCTATAAAACTAATATTAATCTAACTCAAACTAATATACCTAATAGTCTAACCTAATAAATATTGCTATTTAAATAAGCTATATACCAAATATATTAATCCTTTGCTCGACTAGAAATACACCACCAATAACTGTATTCATCCCAGAGGGACTAATAACAACCATTTTCTAGTATTAAAAAAATAGAGGAAGAACTTTTAAAAAATACTAGACTAAGATATAAATCTAATCTTAACTAAAGCATATTACCCATATTAGAACCATATATAATAAGAAAAAACGTTATAGAAAAATGATAAAAAGAAACAGGAGATATAGCTTTTCTACGAATAATATACTCACAACTCCGACATATTAAAATCTATAAAAATAAACCCTAATACATCTTTGCTCGAATCTTAAAAGACCAATACAGATCTAATAAAATTCTTCGTTTAACTAATATTAATCTTATGAGAATAGTATGGATTGTTTTTAAAAATTTATACTGTTTTTTTTTTGTCACTTTTTTCCAAATTTTGCTCTTCATAATTTTATAATAAATTCATAAAATAAAAAAAGGAGATGATTTTTTGGAAAAGAAAATTATAAAATTAAACCAAGAATATACTTCACGTGTTCTAACAAATGACATTCTTTTTTTACAATACGAATTTCCGGAATTAGAAGTAGGGAGGATAGGAACAAGTTTATTAGGAGAAAATATTCCTTTTTTAAAGTTAGGAAAAGGACAGTATAAAGTAATGATAAATGCTTCCCATCATGCAAACGAATGGATGACCAGTCTTATTGTGATGCTTTTTGTAGAAAAATATCTATGGTTACATAAGCAAAAAAAGAATTATAAAACTTATGACTGTAATGATATTTGGAATAAAACTAGTTTATATATTGTACCAATGGTAAACCCAGATGGAGTAAACTTATCTTTACAAGAAAATAGAGTATTACATGAAATGGAATATTGTAAATTATGGGAAAATAAGGAAAAAGATTTTTTTAAAAGATGGAAAGCAAATATTAGAGGTGTGGAATTCACTAACCTCCACTTTTTTATTTTGAAAAAATAATGTAGTATTTTTCTACACTTACATAATCTTGTATTTATTCTATACA
>CAKNOI010000031.1 GCA_930990125.1 uncultured Clostridiaceae bacterium
TAAGGGATTAGAAAAAAAGATAAAAAAATTGCCTACATTTACTTGACACATACAAAATAGAACAAAGTATTTAAATTTTATTGCTAATTTACCCAAAGTAGGATATAATGGAATAGTTAACAGGAGAAGGCGAAAGGAAGTAAGAAGAAATGAAATTAAGTCCAAGGGCAAAAGATATCTTAGAATGGGTATATTGTATTGTAATTGCAATTATACTAGCATTACTAGTTCGTTATTATGTAGGTACTCCTACTATTGTAAAGCAATATTCTATGTATCCTACCTTAAAACCAAATGAAAGACTTGTTTTAAATCGCTTGCCAAGGACTTTTAAGCAAATGCCAGAAAGAGGAGACATTATTACCTTTGAGGCACCAAAAACAGACCCAGAATTATCTGAAATAGATATAAACAGTCCAAAGGCAGTTTATCCAAACAATCCAACTTCTTTTTGGGGCAAATTTACCCATTATGTGCTTGAAATAGGTAAAACAAGTTATATTAAGCGTGTAATTGCACTTCCGGGAGAACATGTAGAATTAAAAGAAGGTAAAGTATTTATTAATGGGGAAGAGTTAGAAGAAAACTACATTGGAGATGATGTGGTTACTACACCAGACTTGTTTTCTGATTTTGTAGTACCAGAAGGCTGTATATTTGCCATGGGAGATAACCGTACAAGAAGTACCGATTGCCGTGCCTTTGGTTGTATTCCTTTAGAAAAGATAGAAGGAAAAGTAGTACTGCGATTCTGGCCATTTGATGTGTTTGGAACCGTAAAATAAGAGGAGAAAAAATGAAATATACGGATATACTTGGAAATGAAAAGGTAAAAGATATTTTAAAAAAAGCAGTACAACATAATACGGTATTACATAGTTATCTTTTTGTAGGAGAAGAAGGAATTGGAAAAAGTTTATTTGCAAAAGAATTTGCCAAATCCATTTTATGCCTTGGAAAAGAAAAACCATGTGAAGCATGTAAATCATGTATCGAGATAGAGGAAAATAATCAACCAGATTATATAGAAATTGTTCCAGATGGAAATTCTATTAAAATAGAACAAATACGAAACATGCAATTAAAAGTAGCAGAAAAACCAATTGTAAGTACCAAAAAAGTATATGTGATACAAGAAGCAGATACTATGACGCAAGAGGCACAAAATGCTCTTTTAAAAACATTAGAAGAACCACCAGAATATATAACCATTATTTTAATTGCTAGCAATGAAAACAGTATTTTAAACACCATTAAATCAAGATGTACTAAAATTGTTTTTGAACCATTATCCAATGAAGAACTAAAAAGGTATGCACAGGAATACTGGAAAGATGCTACTATTCCGGAAGAAGTATTTGCATCTAGTATGGGAAGTATAGCAAGACTTAGAAACAATATAGAACATCAAGAGTTATATACCAATGTATACCAATGCATAAACCAAATAGAAAACAAAAGCTTATTAGATTTTTTAAAACAGGCAGAAAGTATTGCAAAAGCAAAAGAGGAAAGTGACGCAGTGCTAGAGTTCCTTGTAAGTATCCTCTTTTCCCTTGCAAAAGAGAAGACAGAAAAAAAGCAAAATTACCTAAATTGTGTAGAAATTGTGGATAACACAAAGAAAAATTTACAGTTTAATAGTAATTATGATATGCAAATAGATACAATGCTAATAAAAATGTGGGAGGAAATTCATGAAAAAAGTTATTGGTGTTAGATTTAAAAGACCAGGAAAAATTTACTTTTTTGACCCAGGTAAACTAGAAATCACGAAACAAGATTATGTAATAGTAGAAACAGCAAGCGGAGAAGAATATGGAGAAGTCGTAATTGCAAATCGCATGGTAAAAGAAGAAATAGTGGTAACGCCATTAAAAAAAGTAATTAGAATAGCAACTCCAAAAGATAGAAAACACTATGAGGAAAATAAAAGAAAAGAAAAAGAAGCATTTTCTATTTGCTTAGAAAAAATAAAGAAGCATAAATTAGAAATGAATTTAACCGATGTAGAATACAAATTTGACAACAGTAAACTTCTTTTTTATTTTACAGCAGATGGAAGAATAGATTTTAGAGAATTAGTAAAAGATTTGGCAGCTATTTTTAAAACAAGAATAGAACTAAGGCAAATAGGAGTAAGAGATGAAGTAAAAAGAATGGGTGGCAATGGTATTTGTGGTAGAGAATTATGTTGTTGTTCTTTTTTAGGAAATTTTGAAACCGTATCTATCAAGATGGCAAAGGAACAAAATATCTCCTTAAACCCATCTAAAATATCTGGAAATTGTGGACGTCTTATGTGTTGCTTAAAATATGAGCAAGATGTATACGAAGAAAAACTTAAGAAATTACCAAAGGTAGGGGCCATTGTAAAAACAGCAGATGGTGAAGGAATTGTAGACAGACTAGAAACATTAAAAGAAAAAGTAAATGTAAAATTTAAAGATGGAGATGGCTTTTTTTATAAAAAATATGATGCCAAAGATGTAAAAGTAGTAAAAAATGCCATGTCCGAAAAAGTGGACCCAGAAGAATTAGAACATCAAAAAGAACTAGAACAATTAGAAGAGCTAGATAAACTAGATACAGTAGTAGAAGATGAGGAAATTTAAAGTAGTAGAAAGGTGGTGAAAAGAATGGCATATAAAATTACGGAAAAGTGTATTAGTTGTGGAGCATGTGCAGCAAATTGTCCAGTAGGATGTATTTCACAAGGTGAAGATAGATATGTTATTGACGCATCTGCTTGTATTGGATGTGGTACTTGCGCAGGAGTTTGCCCAGTAGAGGCACCAGTAGAAGAGGAATAAAGAAAGATAGAGATTACATCTGTAATCTCTATTTGACAAATTACCTAAGATAATGATATAGTGATAATGCCTTTCGCCTAAAGGTAGAAAGGAGGATTACATAGATGCAAGACGTACTTGACGTGCTAAAGCTTATCTTGATTTACTTAATAGTAAAATATTTAAGCAAATAGCATAGAAAAAGACTAGGAAATTGTTGAGGATTCCTAGTCTTTTTATTACATACATGCTAGTTGACGTACTTTTTGCTAGCTATTATTATCATAGCATATATTTTATAATATGTCAAATGTAGAAACTTTATTCTTCAATGGGGGTTGATGCATTTACTTTGCTTCTGCGTTTGGTTCACTCGTTGCTTTTTCTAATTGTAATAATTTTTCCCATCTGTCGTCTACTTCTTTTTGGAAAGCTTCAATCATCCATTCATTACCTGGTTGGAAAAGATGTTTAAAACGTTTTTGCGGTTTTAAAAATTCTTCAATTGGTAACTTTTTAGCAGGTTTGTACGTAATTTTGTACACACCATTTTCTATTTCATATAATGGCCAATAACAAGTATCAATAGCCAGTTTATTAATTTGCATTAACATATCGGTTGGATATCCCCATCCTCTAGGACATGGTGCAAGTACATTTAAGAAGGTTGGACCTTCTGTATAAATGGCTTTTTCTGCTTTTTCGTATAAATCTTTAAAGTTATTTACACCAATGGTTTGTGCAACATAAGGTAGATGATGTGCTTCTAAGATTTCTGTTAAATCCTTTCTTGGTTGCATTTTTCCAGGAATTACTTTTCCAGCTGGAGAAGTTGTGGTATCTGCAAAATGTGGTGTTGCAGAAGAACGTTGAATACCAGTATTCATATAGGCTCCATTGTCATAACATACATATACCATGTCATGACCTCTTTCCATGGCGCCAGATAAAGATTGAAGACCAATATCATAGGTTCCTCCATCTCCACCAAAGGCTAAAAATTTGGTGTTTTTATCTTGTGGTAGTTTTCCTTGCTTTTTCATAGATTGGTACGCAGCCTCTACTCCAGACATGGTTGCAGCACTACATTCAAAAGCTGTGTGAATAAAAGAGTCCGTCCAAGAAGTATAAGGATAAATAAAAGTAGATACTTCCATACATCCTGTCGCAACAGAAACAACAGCATGGTCTTCTGGATGCAAAGCTCTTAAAATCATACGCATTGCTGGAGGACAACCACAACCAGCACACATTCTATGACCAGCAGTAAACCTAACTGGTTTTTCTGCAATAATTTCTTTTAAATTATATGGCATTGTATTTGCTCCTTTCTATTTACTTCTTACCCCTAAATAACGGTAAGGATTTTCTAATTTGCCTGTTGATACGATTTTTTGTAAATCGGTATAAACAGATTCAATTTCTTTAGAAGTAGTATCTCTACCACCAATTCCGTAAACATAGTTAATCATAGGAACTTGTTTTTGTGCGATATACATTGCAGAAGTAATATCTTCGTAAAGTGCACCACCTGCAGCATTTAAAGAATCTGCTTTATCTAAAACAGCTACTGCTTTTAGATGAGAAAGGGCAGATGCAATTTCTTCTGCTGGGAATGGTCTAAATACACGTACCTTTAGAAGACCTGCTTTTATTCCTTGATTGCGTAACGCATCTACAACAAATTTTGTTGTTCCTGCAGTAGAATTCATACAAACAATAGCAATTTCTGCATCCTCTAAACGGTATTCTTCAAAGAAAGAATAAGATCTTCCGGTTAGTTTTTCAAATTCCTTGGATACCTCTAAAATTACTTTTTTGGCATTTCGCATTGCTTCTGCTTGTTGTCTTTTATGTTCGAACAAATACGCTTGTACATCTAGTGGACCAACAGCAATTGGTTCTTCACTATTTAATAAATAATGTTCTGGTTTGTAGGTCCCTACAAATTCTTTTACTTTATCATCTTCTAATAACTCTATATTTTCGATAGAATGGGAAGTAATAAATCCATCTTGGCATACCATTAAAGGAAGTAACACATCTTTGTGTTCTGCAATACGGTGCGCCATTAATAAATTATCATACGCTTCTTGGTTGTTTTCAGAAAATAGCATAATCCAGCCACTATCTCTTACTCCCATAGCATCGGAATGGTCACAATGGATATTAAGTGGGCCAGATACGGCTCTATTTACTAAAGACATAACAATAGGAAGTCTTAAGCTAGAAGCAATATAAATCATTTCCCACATAAGGGAAAGTCCGTTAGCAGAGGTTGCTGTCATTGCTCTTGCACCTGCTGCTTCTGCTCCAATACAAGCAGACATAGCACTATGTTCAGATTCTACTGCTACAAAGTTAGTATCTACAGTTCCATTACTTACAAAAGTAGAAAAATACTGTGGAATTTCTGTAGAAGGAGTAATAGGAAATGCTGCTACAACATCTGGATTAATTTGTTTCATAGCGGTAGCGGCAGCTTCATTACCACTTAAACGTTCACGAATACTCATAGTAATTAAACACCTTCTTCCTTCATTTCTATTGCTCCAAAAGGACAGGTTTTAGCACAAACACCGCATCCTTTACAATAGTCATAATTAAAATCGGTTCTTTTTTGGTCTTTTCCTACAGGAATGGCATTGTCTGGACATACTGGAAAACAAAGACCACATTGTTTACATTTTTCAGAAAGAAAAACAGGTCTTACACTTCTCCAATCACCAGTTTTAAATTCCATTGCATTACCTGCTGTATAAATATCTCCACCTGGCGTTAAATCTTGCCAAGGAGTATTTTTATTGTAATTATCTTCTGTCATTTTGTTATCACCCTTTCTATTTGGTTTATTTGGTAACCTTTTTTACCTCTTGTAATGCCATGGCAATGGCTTTTCTATTTCCTTCAATTACTTCTGGTTTTTTCGCAAATTTATGCTGAAAAGAACCTTCCATATCTTTCAAAAATTCTTCATCTGTCATAATACCACTTACCTTTACAATTGCGGCAAGCATTGGGGTATTAGGAAAATATTTTCCTAAAGTTTCCATGGATACTTTTCTAGCATCAATATAGTAAATGTCACCAGGACAGTTTGCAAGTTTTTCTTTTAAGAAATCTTCTCCACGTGCTGTGTTTACTACAATAGCACCATCGGCTTTTAAACCATCGGTAACAGGTACAGATTCTAATAAAGTATCATCTACTACTACTACATAATCTGGTTCATAGATATTACTATGAATACGAATAGGAGTAGTACTAATGCGGTTATATGCTGTAAGAGGAGCGCCCATTCTTTCTGGACCATATTCTGGGAAACCTTGAATATATTTTCCAGTGTTAAATGCGGCATCTGCAAGTAGCAAAGAAGCTGTTTTGGCACCTTGTCCACCTCTACCATGCCATCTGATTTCAATTACATCCTTCATGTTTCTAAATTACCTCCTTATCTATTAGATAACATATGCAAATTATCCTTTAATATACTACGAAAAAGGATAATTTTTCTAATTAGTAGTATATGCTTAAATCGCAAATATGTCAAGGATTTTGTAGCAGTACCGAACGAACGGACAAAAGGTATAAATGGTATCAGAAATAGAGAAAATGTGCATAAAATAACGGACATATAATTACCTCCTTTACTTGTTATACTATGCTTTACTTTTTAGTGAAAGTTTTGTATAATTACCTTGAAAAGGAGAAAATAAATGAGTAAAAATGAAATAATAACTCAAACAAAAGATGAGCAAATTATTTATATAAACATGGATGATTCTGGAAGATTAGTAAAAGGAGAACCAAATGAATTGGTTTTTGTTTATGGTGGTGTATTTTTTCTCTCATTAAAAGAACAAGAAAATTTTTCTAGACAGTATAAAGCATTAGTAGATATTATAAAGCCGAATTATTGTAAAGACTTTAAAAGAGACAGCAATTTATCAGAAGCACATTGCGTTTCACATAATTATCAGAATTGTAAATACAATTGTCCAGAATTAAAATCGAACATGTTGAAACCTCAAGATAGAAGAAGGCTCTTAAACTTCATTAAGAAATATGATACATCAGTTGCCGTTGTTTCAAATTATAAAGTAAAAGATTATATTTTTGATAGTAAAGCTTCAAAAGGTAGGTTTAAAGATTATATTATAAAGAGAGAAGTTAAAAAAATTATAGAAAATTTAATTTCACAAAACAGAATTAATAGTGCACAACCAGTAAAGCTTGTTTTAAATTTAGATGAACAATCTACTGTTTCCAATGGTTACTATGATTTAGAGAGCTCTATAAAAGAAGAACTACAATTTGGAATTATGAATTATGATTATGGAATTAGCTTTCCACCAATATTATCTTCTGTTACTGTCAAAATAAAATATAAAAATTCATATTATAATTATTCAGTTCAAGCGGCTGATTTATTGGTTGGAGAAGTAAGACATGCGTATTACAATTATTTACAGAATAATGATTTTGTTGCTTACAGAAAAAGAACGAACTTTTTAAATACTTCCATCTATTTACCATAAGAAAAGTGGATTTGTTACATGCACACAATTGCTTTTTAAGGGCACAGTCTAAGGAAACTTAGATCTTGTTGTATAGAACAAATCTTTAATTTTTCCAGTACAATAAAAAAAGAAGCCGTCTGAATGGCTTCTTCCCAAGTAAGTAGGTGTATTTAAGAATACACTTAATTTTTCAATCTAATCTTACTTGTACACCGAACAAAGGGGTATTCCCTCCTGGTACTTATAATTGTAACATTTTGAAAAAAAAATGTCAACAATTACGTTTATATTTTATTCAAAAAACAAAAAAATATGCAAAAAAATTTCTTTTCTCAAAAGATTTAGAAAATTTTTGAAAATAAATATTTAAATACAAAATAATATAAAAAAAGGGTACAATAAGAAAAAAAGAAAGAAGAGTGAATATGCAAGATATTATACCGATTGCAGAAAAGATAAAAAAAGCGGGTGGAACACTGTATTTAGTAGGTGGTGCAGTGCGTGATGCTATTTTAAAAAGAGAAAATCATGATAAAGATTATGCGGTAGAAGGATTAACAAAAGAAACTTTTGCAACGCTTTTTCCTGAGGCAGTGCTAAGAGGAAAAGATTTTGCTGTATGGGATATAGAAGGAGCAGAGTTTGCTCTTACAAGAACAGAAAGAAAAAAAGAACAAGGGCATAAAGGATTTGAAATTACAACTGAAAAGGTATCTATTGAAGAAGATTTAAAAAGAAGAGACCTTACCATAAATGCGATTGCTCAAAACGTGCTAACAGGAGAAATAATAGACCCTTATGGAGGAAGGGGAGATATACAAAAGAAAGTACTAAGAGCAGTTTCAGATGCATTTTCCGAAGACCCTTTGCGTGTATACCGTACAGCAAGATTTTCGGCAATGCTAGAATGGGGTGTAGAAGATAGTACCTTAGAAAAAATGAAACTATTACAAGAAGAACTATCTACACTGCCAAAGGAAAGGGTATTTGTAGAATTTTGTAAAGCCTTACAAACAAAAAAGCCAAGTATATTTTTAGAAACTTTAAGAAAGGCAGAGGTATTGGGTGTACATTTTAAAGAAATTCAAGATTTAATAGGAAGTACGCAACCAGAAAAATACCATCCAGAAGGAGATAGCTATCAGCACACACTGCTCGTGGTAGATAAAGCATGCGAGCTTTCGGAAGATATTTTGGTGCGATTTGGAGCATTAGTGCATGATTTAGGAAAAGGAGTAACACCAAAAGAAATGCTTCCACACCATTATGGACATGATAAAAAAGGAGTAGAAGTAGTAAGTAAGTTTTGTAACCGAATAGGCACACCAAATAGTTGGAAAAAAGCAGGACAAACAGCAAGTAGGTATCATATGCTAGGAGGTATTTTTGATAAAATGTCACCACCTAAAAAAGTAGATTTTATTGAAAATGTTTCTAAAACCATATTAGGGTTAGATGGCTTGCAATATATTGTTATTGCAGACAAATGCAGTGGAGAAAGAATTTGCAAGGAAAAAGAAATTTCTTTTGCAAGGTTAGGAAAAGAAATGTTGCAAACCGTAAATGGAAAATTATGTGACGAAAAGGAAAAAGAACATACAGGAATTGCTTTTAAAAATAAGCTACGCGAAAAAAGAATAAAATGGATACAAAATAAAGAAAAAAAGTGTTGATAACTTTAAAATTATACTATATAATTTAAAAAATGAGGTGAAACGAATGAAAAATATAAAGAGCCAAAGAGGTTCTATTACATTGTTAGTAGTTATTACTATTTTGTTTTTTATTATCATTACAGTTAGTGTCTATGTATCCAATTCTAATACAAGAGTATCACAAATGCAGGAAATAGAAAGAGTAAAAGAAGTGTATGAAGCCGATTTAGCCAAAATAGATGAGATATACGAAGAGAGAGTATCAGGGCAGGAACCGGAGCCAGATCCGGAGCCGGAACCAGAACCGGATTTAGAATATATTAAAGAAGGACTAATTCTTCATTATGATGCTATGGATAATATAGGAGAAGGAGAACATAGCAGTACCACAACAACATGGAAAGACTTAAGTGGAAATGGAAATGATGGTAAAATTACAGGAGGAAAGTGGGCAGGAAGTAGTTTACGATTTACCACAAGCAATAGTAGTAATGGAGTAAAAACAAATAGTAATTTTCCATTAGATTTTCAGAGTAATACGTTTAATATTGTATTTACATTAACCAGTGTAAACGATGTAGAGGCACTGTTTGGAGCAAGAACATCTACTACTAATGGATTTATGTTGTTTAATTATAAAGCAAACAATTGCCTTAGTATGGATACCAAAGGAAGTGGAACTAGGATAAAGGTAGGAGAAAGACTACAAGCCAATAAACAGTACAATCTAACGGTAACATTGTCTAATGGGACATTACAATATTATTTAGATGGAGAATTAATCAATACGACGACATACACACAAGGAAGTATCAATTTCCCTTTAACCATATTTACAGCAGGAGCAAAAGAAAATTCACTAGGAAATATTTATAGTGTAAAGGTATATAATAGAGCATTAACGGCAGAAGAAGTATTACAAAACTATAAAGTAGATAAAGAAAAATATACAAGTAGTTATGCCACAGAAGGCTTGCTATTGCATTTAGATGGAGAGAATAATACAGGAAACGGACATAGTAGTACAGCAACAACATGGAAAGATTTAAGCGGAAATGGAAATGATGGAGTACTATCTAAGGCACTTACAGATAAAAAATTCTATTGGGGAGAAAATTACATTGCCCTAGCAAATGTAGGCTCAAGTTCGGGGACTTACATAGATACACCACTGAATCTTAATGGAAAAGAAAGAACTATTTTTTATACAGTAGATGCCAATAACTTAACGCGGAAGCATTTGGGGAGATACTAGCAATACTAACACAAATGGCTTATTTAATTATCAAGAATTTGTTGCAAATCGTGGAAATTCTACATCTACCCAAAATAGATATAATTATACCTTTAATAAAAGTGGTATTACCAATTATGCAGTTACATTATCGGCTAGTGAAATGAAATTTTATGTAGAAGGAATATTAGTAAGTACCATAAAAAATAGTATAGGCCTAGGAACAAGTAATCCTTTAAGATTACTTGCAGCATATAACCCAAGCCAAAATGCTACTAACTTAAAAATGTACCATTTTATGGTATATGATAGGGTGCTAACAGAAGAAGAAATAGCTAAAAACAGTGATGTAGATAGGTATACCTATATGGTATCTAAATAAAAAGGTAAAAAGACTAAGAACAGAATATCTTAGTCTTTTTTTCCTTTTTTAACCAATAAACATTGACTTTTTCGCTAAATCAAGGTATGATATTATAGTGAAAAAAGGTAAAATCAAAAACTTATTAATAGCTACTTTTAAAGTAGAAATAGTAGGAGGATACTTATGGGTGAAGTAATTGTTATTACATCAGGAAAGGGTGGTGTAGGAAAAACAACAACAACAGCAAATTTAGGTTCAGCATTAGCTCTTCAGGGGAAAAAGGTTGTCTTGGTAGATACTGATATTGGACTACGTAACCTAGATGTTGTTATGGGACTAGAAAATCGAATCGTATATGACATTGTTGATGTTGTAGAAGAAAAATGCAAGCTAAGACAAGCATTGATTAAGGACAAGCGTTTTCAAGAATTATTTTTATTACCTGCAGCCCAAACAAGAGACAAAAGTGCTGTTAATGAAGAACAAATGAAAGAATTAATAGGTAAACTAAAGGAAGATTTTGATTATATCTTAATAGATTGTCCTGCTGGAATAGAACAAGGTTTTAAAAATGCCATTGTAGGTGCAGATAGAGCCATTGTTGTTACTACTGCCGAAATTTCAGCTATTCGTGATGCAGACCGTATCATAGGATTACTAGAAGCGGCAGAAATTAAAAATCCAGAATTAATTGTCAATCGTTTAAGACCAAACATGATTAAAAAAGGCGAAATGATGGATGTAGATGACATTGTGGACTTACTTTCTATTGATTTAATAGGAGTGGTTCCAGATGACGAATATATTATTACACAGACAAATAAAGGAGAACCTGTTATTTCTAACAAAAAGGCACCTTCTGGAAAAGCATATTTAGATATTGCAAGAAGAATATTAGGAGAAAATATAGATATTCAAGTCCCTGGAAAGGAAAAAGGCTTTTTTTCAAAGATAAAAAACATTTTTAAGAGAAAATAATACATACTGGAGGTATAAATACCATGTTTGAGAGCATCATTCAATTTTTTAAAAAACTAGGAAAATCAAAGCCAGAAACCAATAATACTTCTAAAGATACTGCAAAAGAAAGATTGCATCTTGTATTAATGCAAGATAGAGCTAATGTATCTGCAGACTTTTTGGATTTAATGAAACAAGAAATTATAGAAGTAATCAAAAAATATATTGATGTAGACGAAAACGCTATTGATGTAAGGCTTGCTAACAAAACCAATGCAGATGGAACAACGGGAGCGCCTGCACTTTATGCTAATATTCCAATTGTCAGCATCAAAAATGAAGAAAGACACTTAGATGGTAGTGTTCCGGAAAAGAAAAAACAAGAAGATAAGAAACTAGAAGAAAATAATGAAGCAGAAAAGAAAGAAAAGCAAGAACCAAAAGAACAAGCAGAAAAGCAGGAAGAAACACTACCAACAGAAGAAAAAAAGGAAGACGAAAAAGCAGAAAACAAAGAAAAAAATAAGGAAGAAAATACAGAAAAAGATACCGCAATACAAGAAGAAAAAGACTCTAAAGAAGAGGAGCAAAAACAAGAAGAAAGTAAAGAAAAAGAAGAAGAAAAGAATTCTGAATCGGTAGAAGCAGTAACAAGCACGAATAGCGATTAGAAGGAATGATGATATGAGAAAAAAGTTCTTAAAGAATATGGATTGGGGAATACTGATTTGTAGTATTCTCTTAACTTTTATAGGATTTGTTGCTCTTTTTTCAGCAACACAAAATGACGACTACGGGGATTTAAAAAAGCAAATTATTTTCTTTTTAATTAGTATTCCTGTTGTCATTATTGTTATGTCTATTGATTACACATGGATTACAAAAATTTCATGGGGGTTTTATGCTATATTTATTCTTCTGCTAATAGGCGTATTCTTTACAGAACCAATTAATGGAGCAACTAGTTGGTACGATTTTGGTTTCTTTACATTTCAGCCGGCTGAAATGGCAAAAATATTTGTAATTTTATTTGAGGCGTATACAATTTGTCGTATACAAAAAATAGATCGTAAAGAAATTAACAAACCATTAAAACTTTTACTTGTTTTTATCATTTTGGCACTGCCTCTTGGATTAATTATTTTACAACCGGACTATGGAACCGCAGCAGCATTTGTGGTAGCTTTCTTGTTTATGCTATTTACAGCTGGTATTGATAAAAAGTATATTTTTGCGTCTATTGTATTAGTAGCAATTTTACTTCCTTTGCTATATTTTTATGTTTTACCAGAACATGCAAAAACAAGAATAGAAGTATTTTTAAATCCAGACTTAGACCCAAGAGGAAAAGGATATAATGTATTGCAATCAAAACTAGCGATTGGTGCTGGTCAGCTATTTGGAATGGGACTATTAAAGGGAAATCAAACCCAATTAGGTTTCTTATATCCTAAAACAACAGACTTTATTTTTTCTGTAATAGGAGAAGAAATGGGATTTATGGTAGCAGGAGCTATTATCATCATATATGTTATTCTTATAACTAGAACCATTTATGTAGCAAAAACAGCAAAAGACGATGTGGGCTCTTATATAGCAATTGGAATTGCAGGAGTTTTTACCTTCCACATGTTAGAAAATATCGGAATGACTATGGGATTGCTTCCTATTACTGGTGTACCTTTGCTATTTGTAAGTTATGGTGGTACTAGCTTAATTACTAGCTTTATTATGATAGGATTGTTATTAAATATTAGTGGAAGAAGACAAAAAGTAATATTTATGGAATAAGGATAGAAAAATGTATGTAAAAGAACTAAAAATAGGAAATGTAACATTAAAAAATAATATACTCCTAGCTCCTATGGCAGGGGTAACAGACAGGGCATTTCGTAGAATTTGCGAAGAATTTGGACCTGGTATGGTTGTAACAGAAATGATAAGTAGCAAGGCACTATATTATCAAGATGAAAAGACCAAGAAAATGTTAAATATAGATGGAGAAAAAAGACCAATTGCCATTCAGTTATTTGGAAGTGACATGCTAGCTATGCAATATGCAGTAAAGGAAGTAGAACCATTAGCAGACATCATAGATATGAATATGGGATGTCCAGCTCCTAAAGTTGTAAAAAATGGAGATGGTAGCAAACTATTGCTAAATTTAGATTTAGCATATGAAATCATAAAAGGAATGGTAAGCGTTTCTGCTAAACCAATTACAGTAAAAATAAGAAAAGGATGGGATAACAATCATGTAGTGGCAGTAGAGGTAGCTAAAATGATAGAAGCAGCGGGGGCAAGCGCTATTACCATTCATGGGAGAACAAGAGAAGAGTTTTACTCTGGAACAGCAGACTGGGAAATAATTAAAAAAGTAAAAGAAGCTGTTTCCATCCCGGTAATTGGCAATGGAGATGTAGTAGATGAGGAAAGTGCTTCTCGCATGTTTCTAGAAACAGGAGTAGATGGCATTATGATAGGAAGAGCGGCTCTCGGAAATCCATGGATTTTTAGAGAGATACCTTTCTTTTTACAAACAGGAGAAAAACTTGCAAAACCAACGAGTAAAGAAAAACTAGAAGTAATTCGAAAACATCTTTTATGGGAAGTTGAAGAAAAAGGAGAAAGAACAGCAGTTTTAGAAATGCGAAAATTTATTGCATGGTACTCTAAAAATATGCCAGAGGCTACTAAATTACGTGAAAAAGTAAACAGTATTGTTACAGTAGATGCGCTTCAAGCTTGTATTACAGAATATTTTTTAGCACATTAGAATATAGTAGAGGTAAGAGAAATCTTACTTCTTTTTTTGTTGTAAGAAAGAAAGGAAAGAGGGAACGTGATGAAATTACCAAAAAGAAAATTTAATAAAATTTGGATAATAGTACCAGTTATTATTTTGCTTTGTATTTTTCTTATGTTTTTTCTAAAAAAAGATAATAAAGAAGAAAAAATGGGAAATACTATAACTAGCCAGACGAAAGAGGAAATCGAAGAATATATTTTAAATATTGATTCTTATGAGGCAATGTTAAGTATAGAAGTAACAAGTAATAAAAATCAAAATAAATATAAGATAAAACAAAGTTTTCAAAGTCCCAATATTTGTGTCCAAGAGGTGTTAGAACCTAGTAACATACAAGGATTAAAAACAATTTATGATGGTACTAATTTGAGTTTGCAAAATACAAGATTACATTTAAGTACTGTTTATGAGAATTATCCATATCTAACAGAAAACAATCTATGGCTAACCTCATTTATCGAAGAATATAAGAAGACGCAAGATGCTTTGTGTGAGGATAGTAATACCCAGTGGATTTTATCTATTCCCAAAAATGCGATGGGAATACAAAAAAAGTTAGCAGTAGATAAGAAAACAGGAAAGCCAATCCATTTAGAAGTACAAGACAGGAACAGAAATACATCTGTTTACATAGTATATAATGAGATAGAAATAAACAATTTAAAAGGAAAAAATATTTTGGCTTTCCAACAGAACTAACAAAGGAGAATTTTTACTTCTAAATTAGCTATTTTTATCTCAAAAAGAAAAAGATGTTTAAAATATATTAAAAAATAGGCTAATAGTAGGAGTGGTAAAAATGGTAGTAAAAAGAGGCGATATGTTTTATGCAGACTTAAGCCCTGTTGTAGGATCAGAACAAGGTCGGAATTCGACCAGTTTTGATTATCCAAAATGATGTAGGAAACAAGCATAGCCCAACAGTAATAGCAGCAGCTATTACTTCGCAAATGTCAAAAAACAAGTTACCAACACATATTGAACTTGGCTCCAAAGAATATGGATTAAAAGCAGATTCTATTATTCTAACAGAACAAATAAGAACCATAGACAAAACAAGGCTTAAGGAAAAAATAGGTCACATAGATGACGAAAAAACAATGGAAAAAATAAACAGCGCATTAGGAGTTAGTTTTGGACTAGAAAGGTAGGAATAAGTAGCCTGAAAGGGTTATGTAAGAGTAAAAGAGTAAACCAAAATACAAAAAGCAGTTCTAAAAAGAACTGCTTAAATTTTAAGTTTTTTTATTGTTTTAATTTCGGCGTTTAATTTATCTAACTCTGCTTGCCTTGCAAGGTAGGCTTCTTTATATTCTTTTAAAACATCTGTACAGTTTTCTATTGTTTCGCCTTCTTTTTGTTTTAATAGAATAAGCATACCTTCTTTGTAATAGTTTTTATCTTTGTCTTTTTTGGCTTTTTCCATTTCGATACGATATTTGTCTACTTGTTCTAATCTTTTGATTTCACCTTTTAAATAGGTTAAATAATCGGATGTATAAAAAATTTCATATTCAACGTCATCAATAACTACTTTAAATAAAGCCTTTAAAATTTTAGGGTCTATTTTTCCTACTTTAGCATGTAGAGTAGAAGGTCTTGCATTTTCTATTAATATTTTTAAAGTATCAGAAATTCCAATATGTGTCTTGTATTGTCTTTTGCTAACAATGGCATCGTATTCGTCTGCTACACGAATAATTTTTGCTTCATAAGGAATTTGCTTTTCGGTTAAGCCTTCTGGATATCCTGTGCCATCCAATGCTTCGTGATGGTAATGTGGTCCATTGGCATATGGTCTAAGTTTTAAATCTTCCATACACATGTTATAGCCAATAGTAGTATGGGTTTTCATGATTTCGTATTCTTCGTCTGTTAATCTAGATGGCTTTTGTAAAATTTTAGAAGGAATAAATATTTTTCCAATATCATGTAAATAAGCACAAATAGTACAATATACAGTAAAAGCAGTTTTACAATGTAGATATTCACAAATTCTACAAGTAAGGCTGGCAACATTTTCAGAGTGCACTCTTGTAAAGACATCTAAAGAGTCTAATCTATTTAATTGGTACCTAGCACTATCGTCTAAGTTATAAGATTTAAGACTAGTGCGGTCATAAAAATCAAATTTAGGTTTCATTTTTCCTCTCGTATAATCAATTATATAGAAATATTAATCTATTTAATTGATTAATCCCTT
>CAKNOI010000032.1 GCA_930990125.1 uncultured Clostridiaceae bacterium
AGGGTTATCAGTCTTTTACTCTTTTACAACTGTCAAATTCAGGATTATATTATTAAATAAAAGAATATTCAATAGTTTTTTACAAAAAAGTATAAAATTTTTCAAAACTTCTTTTTATTTATAAATTTTACCAATAATATATAAAGAATCTTTGTCTGTAATCATAATATCTTCTATGCTTTTGTTATCTGCTCGGGTTTTAAACACTTTTTCATAAGCAAAAATTCTTTAAGCATTCAAAATGCTTAATTTTTTTGTCAAGTTTTTCAAAAAAGACTTGCGTACAGTTTGCGTACAGTGGTATAATAATAAAAATTAAATTTATGGAGAAAACAAATGAGAATTAGAACTATTAAAACGCCTAATACTGTACAATATGCTATCATTCAAGATATAACTAGAGATGGCAAAAGAACAACAAAAGTATATGAAAATATTGGAAATCTTGAAAAACTCAAACAACGTGCTGGAAATGAAGAACCTTTAGTATGGTTGGAAAATTATGTAAGAGATTTAAATATAAAAGAAAAAAAGAACAAAGCACCTGTCATAATAAGGAAAGATCCTTCAAAAGTAATTGATAAGAATGTACAATCAGCTTTTAATGTTGGTTATCTATTCTTACAGGACATATATTACAAACTAAAATTAAATAAGATATGTGATAAGATTACAGAGCAATACCAGTTTAAATTTGATTTGAACGATATACTATCAAAATTAATATACTCTAGAATTCTTTTTCCTGCTTCAAAACTTAAGACATTAGAACTTTCTAAAAAATTTCTAGAACAGCCTAATTTTGATTATCAACATATAGAGAGAGCCTTACCTGTAATATGTGAAAATATGGATTTTATCCAATCTGAGCTATACAAAAATAGCAATAAATATATGGAAAGAAATAATAAAATTTTGTATTATGACTGTACCAACTACTACTTTGAAATTGAGGAAGAATCTGGTCTAAGGCAGTATGGCAAATCTAAAGAGAACCGTCCTAATCCAATTGTTCAAATGGGTATGTTTATGGACGGAAATGGTATTCCTTTAGCTTTTGATATTACACCAGGCAATACTAATGAGCAAATAACATTACAGCCTTTAGAAGAAAAAATTATTAAAGATTTTGAACTTGCTGAATTTGTTGTCTGCACTGATGCTGGACTTGCTTCAAATGCTAATAGAAAATTTAATAACAAAAATAATAGAAAGTTTGTAACTACTCAGTCTATTAAAAAGTTGAAATCTCATTTAAAGGACGATGCTTTAGATTTGACAAAAGGTTGGAAATTAACTGGAAGTAGCAAAACATACAATATATCTAAACTGCGAACTGATGAAAAACTTATTGAAAAATATAGAGATAAAATATTTTACAAAGAAAGATGGATTAAAGAAAATGGATTGGAACAAAGATTAATTATTACATATTCTGTAAAATATCAAGAATATCAAAAAAATATTAGGAATAATCAAATTAACCGTGCTAAAAAAATTATTGCTAGTTGTCCTAATAAATTAAGAAAACCTAAGTCAAACGACCCAAAACGTTTCATAAAGACTACCAATATAACACAGGATGGTGAAGTAGCTGATAAAAGCATTTATGCAATTAATCAAAGCATAATTGATGAGGAAGCCAAATACGACGGACTTTACGCTGTATGTACAAACTTAGAGGACTCTGTTGAGGATATTATCAAAGTAAATAGAAGAAGATGGGAAATAGAGGAAAGTTTTAGAATTATGAAAACTGATTTTAAATCTAGACCTGTTTATCATTCAAGAGATGAGATGATAAAAGCTCATTTTATCACTTGCTTTTTAGCACTAATAGTTTACAGATATGTTGAAAAGAAATTAGATGAAAGGTATACAGCTCCTGAAATTATTGAAACTCTAAGAACTATGGATATGAAACTAGAAAATGAGACGTCATATATTCCTAACTATATAAGAACTGATTTGACAGATGCTTTGCATGAAAAATTCGGCTTCAGGACTGACTTTGAGGTTATTCGTGAAAAAAATATAAAAAAAATTTTGAGACAAACTAAAAAATAAATAATGTACGCATTTTTTATTCAATCTATTAACTCTCAAACCTATTGCTATTCAACAGGTTTGAGAGTTTTTCTCTTTCAAAAGTGTTTAAGTTGAGATTAAATAAAAGAATATTCAATAGTTTTTTACAAAAAAGTATAAAATTTTTCAAAACTTCTTTTTATTTATAAATTTTACCAATAATATATAAAGAATCTTTGTCTGTAATCATAATATCTTCTATGCTTTTGTTATCTGCTCTTAAAATAATTTTTCCGCCTTTTCTTACAATAAATCTACGAATAAGAATTTTTCCGTTTAATTGGAAAAGGCCAATTTCTTTGCTATTTAATGGAGTATTAAATTCTAAAAATACATAGGAATCTTTATTTAAAAATGGAGACATAGCATCGTCTTGTACTTTAATAGCAATAGCAGAGCTTGGAACATCTGGAGGACAATCAATATATCCACCAATAGAGTCGATGGCAAGAACTTTATTATATGCAATGTGATCCATTACGTGATAACTTTCTTGTTCTTCGTTAATTGTTTTATCATAGGTAAACATTAGTTGTTGATAAGGAACACCTAATGCTTTACAAATGCTCTTTAGTGTCTTATGGCTAGGGTTTCTTTCTCCTTTTTCAATGTGTGTTAAGTGACCAATGTTGATATCAGTAAGTCTTGCAAGTTCTGTTTTGGTCATACCTTTTTCTTTTCTAACTTTAGAAATCATATCACCTATCATCAAAAAATTACCTCTTTCTTTATTTTTTTCTAATTATATACAAAAAAATCCAATTTGTCTACTAGTAAACAGAAAAAAATTAAAAATAAAATAAAAACAATAGGAAAAAGCAAATGGAAGAAGAAAATAGAAAAAACTATTGACTTGTCTTTTTGCGATATGATATTATATTGACGGAAGGACAAAGGAGGCTTTTATATGTTCCATACAAATTTAAAAAAGGCCAGAAAAGAAAGACATATTACCTTAGAACAATTGTCTAAAATTTCTGGAGTTTCTGTCGGATATTTGTGCCATTTAGAACAAGGTACAAGAAAGAATCCATCCATTGATGTCATGGAAAAAATTGCAAAAGCACTAGAAAAAGATATTACAGAGTTATTCTTTTCCAAAAAATAATTGCTAGCCCTCTCTACTTGGCGCCGTAGGATAAAGGAAAAAACATTTTTAATCAGAGAAAAAACATTGTAAAAGTATAGTAAATATGATAGGATAGGAATAGAAAATAAAAGTCCTAAGGAGAGGAAAAAATGAAAGAAGAAAATCAAGAGAAAAAGGATATTAAAAAAAATAAAATAGGAGCTGTTATTTTATTTTTTACTGCTATTTTTGTTCTTTTTTTAATCTTTTCTACCATATTTGCTTTATTAAATATGGGAAATAGCAATATCATTAGTGGTATTCACATTCATGGAATAGATGTATCTGGACTTAGTAAAGAAGAAGCCATAGAGCTTTTACAAAATCGATTACAAGAAAAAATAGATGGAAGTATTACACTAGAATACGAAGAATATAAAACACAAATAACGCCAAATCAATTTGAAGCATATTTTCCAATAGAAGAAGCCGTAAATCAAGCACTAGCTATTGGAAGAACAGGAAATATCCTGACCAATAATTATACTATTTTAGGGGTACTTATTGGGAAAAAGGATATTCCTTGTATGGTAGAATATAAGGAAGATATTTTAGATAAAATGTTAGAAGATATTAGTATCAAACTTCCAGGAGCAATGGTGGAAAGTAGCTACTATACGGAGGAAAATAACCTTATTATTACAAAAGGAAAAACAGGAGTAAGAGCCAATAAAGAAAAATTAAAAGAGGCTATTTTACAAAGCATTAATAACTTAGAAGAAAAAGCATATCTACTTAAAATTCCAGTACAAGAAGAAAGCCCACAGGAAATTGACATAGAAACTATTCATGACGAAATTTATAAGCAACCAATTAATGCATATATTGTAGAAGAACCTTTAGAAGTGCATCCACATGTGGAAGGTATTGATTTTGCTATTTCGCTAGAAGAAGCAAAAGAATTATTAAAAACAGAGCAAGAAGAATATGTGATTCCCCTTACTACTATTACGCCAGAAGTAACAACAAACGATTTAGGAGAAAGAGCATTTCCAGAAGTATTAGGGTCTTTTATGACCAAATATGATCCAGGTAATGAAAATAGAAGTACCAATTTAAAATTGGCAGCAGAAAAAATTAATGGAACAGTTTTACTACCAGGAGAAACTTTTTCCTATAATAAAGTAGTAGGAGAAAGAACAATAGAAGCAGGTTACAAAGAAGCAGCTATTTATCAAGGAGGAGAAGTGGTAGATGGCTTAGGAGGAGGAATTTGCCAATTATCAACAACGCTATACAATGCTGTATTATATGCCAATTTAGAAATTGTTAGTAGAACCAATCATCACTTTTTAACTAGTTATGCAGACCCAGGAAGAGATGCAACGGTTGCTTATGGCTCTATTGATTTTCAATTTAAAAACTCTAGAAAATACCCAGTAAAAATAATATGTGATGTAGAAGACGGAATTGCTAATATAGAAATACGAGGAATAAAAGAAGAACAAGAATACGAAGTAGTAATCCAAACAAAAGTAGATTCTTCTATTCCATTTACCACGAAATATATCGAAGATCCTACTTTGCCAGCAGGCACAGAAGAGGTAAAACAAGTAGGAATGAATGGATGTACCAGTGAAGCATATCGTATTTTAAAGAAAAATGGTGCGGTAGTATCAGAAGAATTACTTTCAAAAGATACCTATAATGCAATGACGCGTATTGTAAGAAAAGGTACAAAATAAAACCAAAAGAACCATTCGGATAATCTGCAAGTAAGATATCTGAATGGTTCCCAAATTATCCTTAAGAAGTAACTAAAAAGGCCGGAAAGTAAAGAAAAATTTAGTAAAAATATTGACAAGAGAGAAGAATCCGTATTATAATTATTTTTAGATTGCATGTATACATTGTTTTATGCGCCATTAGCTCAGTTGGTAGAGCAGTTGACTCTTAATCAAATGGTCGGAGGTTCGAATCCTCTATGGCGCACCAATTTACAAAGATGTTAGATACAAATTTTCTCTTAGGTTGTATCTAACATCTTTTTTTAAGATACTTTTTGGTATGAGGAGAGTAAAAGTGAAAGAAATTGTAAAAAAATATGAAAAACCGCTATATGAATACTTATATCAAATAACCCAAAATAAGGAATTATCCGAATATGTTATGAGGCGAACAATAGAAAAAGCCATCCGAACCATAAATAAAATACCAGACAATACTAGTGTGTATGCTTGGTTTCTTCAAATTGCAAACAACGTATTGTTACAGCAAACAGGAAAAAAAGAATGGTTAACGATGAACACAAATGTGGTAACAACCCAAAACCTTTCAAAAGAAGAACAACAAGAAATAGAAAAGCTAAAAGAATATAAAAAGAAGCTACAAAAAAGAAACAAAATCTTTGCTTTAGTAGTAACGGTTGTATTTATACTTCTGTTACTGTTTGCAATAGCATACTTACCTAAAAAAGCAATATTAGAAGCAGTTTGCTTTCAAATAGAAGGCATACAAAACACCTATACCGTATCCTTATGGCAAACAGAGATGACAACGGCTTCTTCAGAGGAATTAGTCTATCAAGAAATGGAGGATATTAGAGAAAAAATAAAATCTTGTCTAACCAATCCAATGTATGTTATATCGTTACCAGTAAGAGAAGATACTTATTTGCAACAGTCCTGTTATGTAGTTCAATTTCCTGATGATGCCAAACAAGAGCAAGAATTGTGGATAGAAAAAGAAATTATGCTTCCAATTCGTAACATAGATAATAACCAAGAAAGAACCTATATTATACAAAAGAAAAATTAAAAGAAGCGGTAAAAAGAGAGGAAAAAAATGAAAAAAGTAATTTATCTATTAGGAATGTTATTTTTAATACTAATTATTCTTTTAAATGTTATCGTTACATCCACATTAGACCGTTCCGAACATATTACTATGAAGGTCAATACGGTGTGGTATATTGTAGGACTTATATTAGCAAGTGCTACGATGTATAGTGTTTGCTATGGAATACAAAAACGTTTTTCTTCGGCAAACTATGTTTTTATGAAGAAATATGTAAAAATAGGATGTATCATTTGTTATAGTATCCTGTGCATAGGATGGGTAATCTTAGTAAATCCAAGAGTAGTAGGAGATTCTGCTCATGTTGCTGCTATAGCACAGTTAATCAATAGGGGAGATATTGCCACCGAGATATTACAAGGACAAACATATGCCAATATACCAATTAGCGAATATATGCAAGCATATCCACAACAAGTAAACTTGGGCTTTGTATTTAGTCTATTTTTTAAAATTCTTCACTTTGATACAGTAATGGAATTATTAAGGGTCTTTAATGTAATAAGTAATATTGCCATTGTGATAGCGATATTTCTTCTACAAAAACAACTATCCAAACAATATGCTACCAACAGTACTTTATCATGCTTTTGTATATTAACCTTTTTTTCCATTATCCTGTTAAGTACTTTTGTATATGGAGATATCCCAAGTTTAGCATTATGCTTATTTTCGGTGTATACTATCATGCGATACCAAGAAACCCAAAAAATCTCTTATGCATTTGTAGCAATGTTTCTTATTTCCTTTGCGTGCATGCTTCGTATGAATAGTTTTATTTTTGTAATTGCAATAGCCATATACCTAGGACTAGCCATTTGGAAAGAAAGAAAAGAAAAAACCAAAAAAGAAACAATGCTAGCGGTAGGAATTCTTCTGGTTTATAGTGTGGTCGCAATCTTACCCTCTTTACTAGTTCCAACCTTTTTTTTAAATAAGTATCATCTAAAAACTGGGGAAACCTATCCTGTAGAAAGCTATTTGTTAATGGCAATGGAACCATCACCTAGAGCAAATGGTTGGTATCATGAAGAGATTGCTTCTTATGCATTAAAAAACATAGAAACAGCACCAAAAGAATATCAAGAGAAAATAAAAGAAAGAATTTTCTATTTTATACAAAATCCAGATGATGCTTGCTGGTTTTATCTTTCCAAAATAGCTTCCATGTGGACCGAAAATACCTACTCCGCTGTACAAAATAATATTGTAAAAGATGATTATTCCTTAGAAGCAATTACTAATCCACTTACCTTTTATCAAAAAGCGATGTTACTTCTCATTTGTGTTAGTAGTGTTTTGGGACTAATACGCTATCGTAAAAACTTATCTTTAGAAGTAATCCTATTACTTACCATTTTTGTTGGAGGATTTACATTTCACTTGCTATGGGAAGCAAAATCAAGATATATTATTCCTTATATAGTAGTTCTCATTCCACTAGCTTCTCTTTATATGCCTAAAAGAGAAAAAATAAAAAATGAAAACATACAACAAAAAGAAAGTAGTAGCATATAATAAAGTAAACAGTTAGGTAATAGGGGTGAAAAAAATGACAATAGAAATTACGGCAGAACTTATTTTTGCAGTAGTAACAGCAGTAGTAACAGCAATAGTAGGCTGGGCAGCTAAAAAATGGCAGTGGCCTACGAAAGAATATATTCCATTTCAAAACCTTGCTATTGGCATCCTTTCTGGTATTTTATTCTTAGTAACAGGATTACAAACCAACATGGTTTCTGCTTTGTTAATAGGATTGGGAGCATCTTTTGGTGTAGCTGGAATGTATGATTTAATGAAATGTAAAAATAAGAACACAAAAGAAAAATGATGCATACAATAAAATAGGAGGAAGGAAAAAAATGAATTTAAGAGAATTTGGCGAATGGGCATTAAACCAAGGACAAGTGGCAAACCCGCCACCAAATTATAAATACGCAGGCGAATGTGTTAGTCTAATACAACAATATTTGTATCAAGTGTTTGGTATTCCTTTTGAAGCACATGGAAATGCCAAAGATTGGGCAAATAACGTTCCAAAAGAATTTAACAAACTATCTGCTACTACAGGATTAGAAAGAGGAGATATTTTAGTATATGGAGAAAATTACCGGAGGTGGTTATGGTCATATGGGAATTATTGATTGTAATTGGCAGTTTTTAGACCAAAATGGAACCAAACCATCAAAAGTAGCTTATGCAAGTAAGCCGTTTTCTGGATATAAATGTATTTTGCGATATAAAGGAACAGTAGATATAGGAGAAGAAGCAGAATATAAGACTGGCAGATATGTGGTAAACACAGAGGTATTAACGGTAAGAAAAACACCAGAAATTCTAGAAAATAACTGGCTTAAGTATGAAGAACTAACAGACAATGCGAAAAGACAAGTGGCAGAACTTAATCCAAATAAACCAAATGGATTGGTAAAAGGGGTAGAATGTGATATTTCTGAAGTACAAGGCAGTTGGGGAAAAGCTCCAAGTGGTTGGATTTCTTTAGTTTATTGTACCAAACAAAACTAGCAATGCAAACCGCATTGCTAGTTTCATTTGGCTTAGAATATCTTTTACCAATCCATTGGAATCTTTAATATAAATTTTATGCTTTTTAGGATCATAAATGTGAATTTCTTTTTCAAGAGTTTGCACTACATCTTTGGATGTAATGGAGCGTAAACGCCGTAGAAAATGCTCGTAAGAGGATTGGTCTTCAAACTTACGGAAAAGAATTTGGCTACGGTTTCCTTCTAGGATGATTTGTGCATAACGATAAGCAGGAGTGTTCCTATATTTAGGATTCCGTAAAGTCTGCATTAAATCAGCAAGTATTTCGCACTGTGTGATAGAACAAACTTGCTCTTCTGTGAAGTTCCTTTCTTGCATATATTTTCTAAGAACAATTTCTACTAAAATAGCATCTTCTTCATAGATAATATATCGATATTCATCAAATCGATGCAGTAAGAAATCTTCAATAAGAGGAACAGCCTCTTTTTCAAAACCCAAGGTGGGAGCATCGTTTAACAAAACAATGGTAATATAGCGGAAAATATCAGTAAAACAGATGCTTTTACCATATACCATGTAATGGTCTGTCATAATATACTCCATCCTATCACAATCGATAGCACCAGCAAGAAGACTTTTAAAGATAAACAATATATCAAGTTTTCCTTTTTCTTCTGCCTTATAACCATTTGCTTTTAAAGACTGATTTTGCAATAAAACTTGTACTGTTGGAGAAACAATATCATAGCCAAAAATAGTATTAATGGCAGCGGAATTGTTTTGTAATATCTCAATAGTACGCTGTTCATGCGATTTTATTTCTTTGTCTTCGATACTGTGGGAAAAAGGCAAATGCCCAATATCATGCGATAAAGCAGCAAACTCTAAAATCTCCCGATCTTTTGTAGAAATAGAAAAGTAGCGGGAAAATTTCTTTTCACAAGTATCTAATAATTTTTCTGTTAAATACATAACACCAATAGAATGCATGAGCCTATTGTGATTTGCATTTAAGAACTTTTTTCCAAGAAACAAACTACCAAGTTGATTTTTAAATAGCATCTCTCGGAAAAAAGGTAGCTCTAAAACTTGTGCAAATTTGGGCTTAAGGGTAATAGTACCTAATGTTGGGTGGATTACTGTCCGAGAATTTCTTTGTAACATGAAATTTCCTCCTTTAAAAAATAATGGACAATACTATTATAACACAGAATACAATAAAGAAAAAGTAGGCTTTTAACAATAACTTGCGTAATACCTTTGCTTGCGGTATAATGGTAAAAAATAAAATAAGAGGGCGATACTGATGATAAAAATGTATTGTACAGATATGAATACCAATCAAACAAGTGAGGTAAGTACTATTACTAGGGGGACTTGGATTAATATGGTAGCTCCTACAGAAGAAGAAATTGCTTCTGTTTGTGAGCAGTTACAAATTAAGGAAGATTTTATTCGTTATCCTTTGGACTATGAAGAAAAAGCAAGAATTGACGTAGAAGAAGAGGATAATACAACACTTTTTATTGTAGATGTACCTATTTTAGAAAGAACCAATAATACAGAAATGTATACTACTATGCCACTGGGGATGATTGTAGTAAGAGATGACTATTTTATTACTGTTTCTCTTGCACATAATAGAGTGGTAGAACATTTTGAAAAAAATAAGATGAAAAACTTTGCAACTTTTAAAAAAACAAGATTTATTTTACAAATCTTATATCAAAATGCCTCTTTATTTTTAAATTTGTTAAAACAAATTAACAAAGAAACAGAAATTGCAGAATCTACCTTAAAAAACTCTATGAAGAACAAGGAATTGTTAAAACTTTTAACATTGGAAAAAAGCTTGGTATATTTTACGACTTCTCTTCGTTCTAATGAATTAGTTATGGAAAAAACCATGCGTGGTAGAATTATTAAGCTTTACGATGAGGATGAAGATATTTTGGAAGATGCGATTATAGAGAATAAACAGGCAATAGAAATGAGTAAAATTTATAGTGATATTTTAAATGGAACCATGGATGCCTATGCTTCTATTATTTCCAATAACTTAAATGGTGTTATGAAATTTTTAACCGCTATTACTATTGTTATTTCTATTCCTACTCTTATTGCATCCTTTTGGGGAATGAATGTACCGGTTCCAATGCAACATAATCCATATGGTTTTGGAATGATATTATGTGTATCCCTAATTATTAGTATAGTAGCTTTACACTGGCTTAATAAAAAGGGAATGATGCGTTAAAGGAAAAGAACCGTAACTTAGGATACGGTTCTTTTTAGCTCTTCATAACGTTTTATTTTATTGGTTGTTGTTTTAATAAGTGGTTCTGTTGTTAAAGTAATATCACGAATATATTTATAAAGTGGCAAATTTTTATTAATTTGTTTAATGTGACGTAAAATTAGTTCACGCTTATCTTCCTCTGTCATACTGCCATAAGTTTGGCTTAAATACTCTTGGTTATACACAATTTTTGCACAAAGTTGGTCAGAAGAATTACGATGCTTGGTAGAATAAACAAAAGATTCTAAGATAAGTGGACTATTGTTGATAACAGCTTCTATTTCCTCAGGGAAAACGTTTTTGCCGTTTTTTAATACAATAACACTCTTTTTTCTTCCGGTAATATACAAAAATCCGTCTTGGTCAAAATAGCCTAAGTCTCCTGTATAAAGCCATCCATCTTGCAAAGCACTATCCGTTGCTTCTTTGTTATCGTAATAACCTTCCATGATAGTTGGTCCTTTAATAACAATTTCGCCAACTCCTTCTTCGTCCGGATTTACAATCTTTCCTTCTATTCCTGGTAGTAATTTTCCAATAGAACCAGGACGACGCTCTTTGTCGTTTTCTACAGAAACAACAGGAGAAGCTTCGGTTAATCCATAACCTTGGTAAGCATCAATACCCAATTTATTTAGTCCTGATACGATTTCTTTATCAATACTTGCAGCTCCTACAATAAATAATCTTAAATGCGGAGCCATAGCACGTAATACTGTTTCAGGAGGAAGATTTTTTTCTGCAGATGTTTTTAATACTCCTTTATATAACATTTCTAAAATAAGAGGAACTGCTAAAAAGATAGTAATATCATATTCCTTTAAATTAGGAACAATTGATTTCATACCATCGCAAAAAGCAATACAAGCTCCACTATAGAGCCCCAATAAAAAGGTTGCTGTACACTCAAAAGTATGGTGAATTGGTAAAAAGGAAAGTAATACATCGGTATCTTTAAAATGGACTACTTTAGCGCAAGCTACAACATCAGATGCAATATTGTATGGAGAAAGTAGAACACATTTAGACTTAGAAGTAGTACCAGAAGTATAAATCATAATAGTAGAAGCTTTAGAATCGATTGGCATATCTAAAAAAGTACGATTTCCATTGTCTAATAAATGTTTTCCTTCTTCTAATAAACGGGAAAAAGAAGAAACTTCTTTGGTATCTTCTGCTAAGTCAAAACAAACTAGTTTTTGAATAACTCCTACCTTTTGCTCTTTTAATTGCACAAATAAATCTAAAAATTTTTCCTCAAAGAAAATAACATTAGGTTCTGATTTGTTAACCAAAGTAGTAATTTCATCTGGTGGAAGTTCACGGTCAATAGGAATAATAGTTCCTACGCCATTTACAGTTGCTAAATAAGTAACACACCATTCATAGCGATTACTAGAAATAACCATAATTCTTTCATTTTTAAAATTTTGCTCTAGTAAAGCTGTTCCTAAAGCATTAACATCCTGCTGAAAATCAGCATAGGTTTTAGAAACCATAGTGCCAGAGCCCTTGTCCTTGTAACGAAAAGCTACATGGTCAGAATAGTTACTGCAAGAATGATGAAGTAGTTCCTTTAAATTTTGGATAGGCTCTACCGTATGAATACTTTCTGTTAAATGGGGCGGTTTTATTAGTTTTGTTACGTTCATAGTAATACCTCTTTCTTTTTTTCTTCATTATATACTACAATTAGGAAAAAGCAAACAAAAATTAAAAAAATTAAGAAAAAATTTGGTAAAAAAAGTCATTATAAAAAAGAAAAAAGGAAGCATACTAACAATAAAAGAAAATTACAAAAGAAAGGAGAAAACCATGAAAGTAATTGATAAAATTGCACTTGTCCTTATTATTATAGGAGCCATTAACTGGGGATTAATAGGAATATTTGAATTTGACTTAGTAGCAGCCATATTTGGACAAATGTCTATGGTAAGCAGAATTATCTATTCGTTAGTAGGAATTTCTGGATTATGGGGAATCAAATTATTATTTGATAGAGATTAAAATAAATCATTGAAGCAGACTATTTTATTGTTTCTGCTTCTTTTTAGTGTTGACTATATATTACAAAAAAAATAAGAATACAATAGTTTTATTTTTGTTGACAAAAGGAGAAGTGGTAGGGTAAAATAAGAAAAAACAAAAGAAAGGAAAAGGGAATGGAAAGAAAAAATAGTCAAGAAGGAATTACATTAGTGGCGTTAGTGATAACGATTATTGTACTTATTATTTTAGCAGGAGTAACGATAGGAACTTTAGTGGGAGATAATGGAATAATTATCAAAGCGCAAGAAGGCAAACAAAACATGGTAAATGCAGCAGAAGAAGAAAAAGCATCTTTACAAAATATAGAAAATGTAATAAACGAAATAGAAAATGGAGAAATAAAGGAACCAGAAGAACCAACCGATTCGACAATAGAAAGTATACTAAAAGAAGGAGATTGTGTGTGGTACACAGATGCAAATGATACCAAACAAAAATGTATTGTACTATATGGACCAGAGAACGAAAATTATGGCAGTTATGGAATCCAGATGGTAACTGCATATGTCATAGGCGATGTGACATTAGGTGTAAGTCAGGATTTTGAAAAGAGTAAAGAAGTATATAATAATGTAGTAACAACATTAAATACAGCAGCAGAGAGCTATAGGAAGAAAGATGATGGAATAGCAGAACTAGCACGATGCGTAGGAACTATACCAGATAATCCAAATTATGATGAAGTAGAAATGTATACAAGCGATGATGAGTATATGAAAGATTATAACAATTTATTCAAAGGTTCAGATCAAAAATACGAAATTGACTATAATAAGATGCAACAATTAGGAGTAGAAGGAAACAACTATTATTGGATAGCTTCACGTTACGTGCTTTCTAGTGAGGTTGCTACTAATACATACGCTACTAGTTTCAATATACTTACTAATGATAGCCTTGAAACTTCTATCTATTCTACTTTATGTCGAGTAGTTGATGACGGTAGAACATTTGCATTTGCTATTGAAAGACCTAGACTTCGTATTGTAATTCGCCTAAAACCAGGAATCAAAGTAATCTCTGGTGATGGAAGTGAAGCAAATCCATATACTTTAGCACCATAATAAGCTTGTCAAGATAACTGTGTAAATTTATTTTTATGACTGTGTTCTAAGAATTTGTGAGATGATATAGTACAAAAATAAAGATTTATGGTATAATAATGTATATAAATAATAAAGGAAGTGATTACCTTATGAAAAATATACCAGACAATGTAAAAAAAATTATTAATGAATTCATTGCAGAAATAAATAAGATGTTAGGTAATAGAGTTAAAAAAGTGATACTTTATGGTTCTTATGCGAGACGGAGATTTTAACGAAAATTCGGATATAGATATTATGATTTTGACAGACTTAACAGATGATGAGATTGTAAAGTATAGAAGGGAAATTTCTCATTTGACTTATGATATTGAATGTAAGAATAATTTTGAAATAAGTGTATCTCCATTATTAAAAAATATAGATAAATATAATTATTGGTTAGAAGCATTACCCTTTTACATGAATATTCAAAAAGAAGGAGTGGTACTCAAATGAATATCAAAATATCAAAAGAATTATCTAGACACAGATTAGAACAAGCAAAAGAAGATTTGGCTGCAAGTAAAATGCTATACACAGGGAAATTTTATAAATCAGCTAATAATAGAGCATATTATTCAATATTTCATAGTATCAAAGCAGTTTTAGCATTAGAACCAATAGATTTTAAAAGACATAAAGATGTGATTGCATACTTTAATAAAAACTATGTAAACAAAGAAATATTTCCTAAGAAGCTTGGACACAAAATTTCAGAAGCTACGTCTTTAAGAGAAGATTCGGATTATGACGATGAATTTATAGTAAAACCAGAAGAAACGGAACAACAAATAAAAACAGCAGAGGAATTAATGAAATTAGTAGAAAATTATCTAGAACAGAATTAAAAGACACATAGAACGTAATAGTCAAATGATAATAATAAAAATGTTTGTGATTGACATAAGCAAAGTAGCTATGTTAAAATAAAAGCAGAAACGAAAGAAATAGGAGAAATACAAAAAATGAAAAAGAAACTTAAAACTGTTGATACTGTAAGAGAGAGAGAGAGAGACTGTCCAACAATAGAAAGAAATAAAACAACAAAAAATAGATAAA
>CAKNOI010000033.1 GCA_930990125.1 uncultured Clostridiaceae bacterium
CACCTTGAATAGCTGCACCAATAGCAACACATTCGTCTGGATTAATTCCTTTGTCTGGTTCTTTTCCTGTTATTTTTTTAACCATTTCTTGTACACATGGTACTCTGGTAGAACCACCAACTAATAATACTTTATGAATATCGTTTGCAGTAACTCCTGCATCTGCCATTGCTTGTTCTACTGGTTTTCTGGTTGCTTCTACTAAATCATGAATTAGTTCTTCAAATTTAGCTCTTGTTAAAGAAATATCTAAGTGTTTTGGTCCTGAACTATCTGCTGTAATAAATGGTAAGTTAATTTGTGTTTGTTGCATACCAGAAAGCTCTATTTTTGCTTTTTCTGCTGCTTCTTTTAAACGTTGCATTGCCATTTTATCGGTTGATAAATCAATACCATTTGATTTTTTGAATTCAGATACTAAGTAGTCAATAATTCTTTGGTCAAAGTCATCTCCACCAAGGTGAGTATTACCATTAGTAGATAGTACTTCAAATACACCATCGCCAATATCTAGAATAGATACATCAAAGGTTCCTCCACCTAAGTCATATACCATAATTTTTTGGTCTTGGTCTTCTTTATCCATACCATAAGCAAGTGATGCTGCGGTTGGTTCGTTAATAATTCTTAATACTTCTAGTCCTGCTATTTTTCCTGCATCTTTGGTTGCTTGTCTTTGGCTATCACTAAAATATGCTGGAACAGTAATAACAGCTTGTGTTACTTTTTGTCCTAAATAGTTCTCTGCATCGGTTTTTAATTTTTGTAAAATCATTGCAGAAATTTCTTGTGGAGTAAATTCATCTCCTTCAATATTTACTTTTTTATTGGTTCCCATATCTCTTTTAATAGAAATAACGGTATTGTCTGGATTAGTAACTGCTTGACGTTTTGCAATTTGTCCAACTAGTCTTTCTCCATTTTTTGAAAATGCAACAACGGATGGTGTTGTTCTATTTCCTTCTGCGTTTGGAATAACAACTGGCTCCCCACCTTCCATTACTGCTACACATGAGTTTGTTGTACCTAAGTCGATACCTATAATTTTTCCCATCTTTTTTTCCTCCTTGAAAAATATATATATTTAAAATTAAAAACAATAGTATTAATTTGCTACAGACACCATAGAATGACGAATTACTTTACTGCCTATTTTGTAGCCTGCTCGAAATTCTTCCTTAATTTCTTTTTCTCCTAAGTTTTCATCTACTACACTTGCCACTGCTTCGTGAAGTTCTGGGTCAAACGTTTTTCCAACAGTTTCTATTTTTTGTACCCCAAATTTATGTAATACATCATTAAATTGTGTATATACAAGTTTTACTCCTTCTTGGTATGCCGTATCTTCTGTTTTTGCATTTACCGCTTTTTCTAGGTTATCCATCACTGGAAGCATAGAAGAAACAATATCTGCAATAACGGAATGATACAAAGTGTCTCTTTCTTTTGCACTTCGTTTTTTATAGTTTTCAAATTCTGCTAGTACACGTTTAAAACGGTCATCCAATTCCTCTATTTTGTTTTGTTTTTCTTGTAGCTGATTTTGTAAGTCTGTTTTTCCCTCTGCCACATCTGCTACCGCTTCTTCCTTTACTTTGTCCTTTTCTTCTGCCATTTTATACCTTCTTTCTATAAATTTTTTTCTTCTTCATCTTTTAGCTTTTTGCTAAGATATTTCATAACCGAAATTACTTTAGAATAATCCATTCGCTTTGGACCAATAATACCAATAGTTCCTAAATCTTTTCCGCCTACTTTATGTTTAAAAGTTACAATGCTAAAATCTCTTAATTCTTCGTTATCGGTTTCATCACCAATATATACGTTAATATCTTTGGCAAATCCACTATTTAGTATGTCTACCATTACTTCTTTGGTATCTAGTAGATTGATAAAGTTTTTTGCTACATTTAAGCTTTTAAACTCTGGAAGTTCAAATGCTTTATTGGTACCTTCCAAATAAATTTGTTCTTCTTCCACAATTTTGTTAATTTGCTCAATAATCGGTTTAATGACATCTATACTATAGTTTAATTCTGCCATTAGGTATTCTTCCATTGGTTTATCTATTCTGTCTAATGGTTTTCCTGTTAACTTGTTACGAAACAAATTATTAATGGTTTCTACTTGAGACTCGGTAATATCTTTTTCAAATTTAATAATGGTTTCTTTTACTAAACCTCTGTCTGTTACAATAACTGCCATTAACATTCTAGAACCCAATAGTACAAACTTTATTTCTTCTATTAGTTGTAATTTAGTTTTTGGTCCTACTGCAACAGATGTATAATGTGTAATTTCCGAAAGCGTAGTAGTTGCTACTTTGGTTAATTCTTCAATTTCATTTACTTTTTGACTTAGTTTAGATTGAATATATTTTATTTCTTCCACACTAATATTATCATCTTTTAATAATTCATCTACATAAAAGCGATACCCTTTTGCAGAAGGTACTCTTCCACTAGAAGTATGTGGTTTATCTAAATATCCTCTCTTTTCTAGTTCTGCCATCTCATTACGAATGGTAGCACTACTAAAATCCAAATCGTAATTTTGTGTAATAGCTCCCGAACTTACCGGTTCTGCTGTAGCAATGTACTCATCTACAATTGCCTGTAAAATTCTTTTTTTTCTGTCATCTAACACTTTTTTCACCTCTTTAGCAGTTAAGTGTTCCGACTGCTAATATATATTATATCCATTTTTAGCAAAAGTCAATACCCATTGCTAAAAATTTGTGTGAATTTTTTGTGAAAAAAAAGAGCTTTTTTTCAAGCTCTTTTATTCCACGCTTTTTAGCGATTCTATCATATCTATTTTTCTTAAGGCAAAGTAGGTTGCAATGTTTACAATAGTAGCAAATACTAGAGTAATTGTAATTCCTAATACATAGGTAACCGCACTCATGCGTACGTCAAACATTAGCATATCTAGCTCGCATGTTTTGATAATAAACATACTTAGGAAATATCCCATTACAGCTCCTAGTAGCATACCTATTACCGTTAAAATAACGGTTTCTCTTGTTACATAGTTATATACTTCTTTATCGTAAAATCCTAGTACTTTTATGGTAGCAAGCTCACGTATTCTTTCGCTAATATTTACATTAGATAAATTATATAATACGGTAAAAGCTAGTAATCCTGCTGCAATAATTAAAATCCATACTACCAAGTCCATATTGCCCATTATTTCTTCAAAAATATTTTGTGTAGAATTTAGCATAGTTACACCAGAAACCGTATCTTTATTTTGTAGAATCTCTGTTGCCAGCTTTGTTTCTTTTTCCTCGGTTAATTCTGTTGTTTTTCCGAGAATATCATTATATCTTACATTTTCGCCATATAAGGTGTTATATAGGTTAGGAGACATATAAATGTAATGCAGTAAGTAATTTTCTGTAATAGCATCTACCGTTACTTCTACTTCTTTATCATCACTATTTTTTATACGAATGGTATCTCCTACTTTAATATCTAGTAAAGTAGCTAGTTTTTCGGTAAGGATAACTCCTGTGTCTGATAAGGAATAGACAGTATCTGGCTTTTTCCTATCTCGCAGTACAATAAAATCTTGTAATCTATCTACCTCTTCTGGAACAATTAATTGGATATCTTGATTACTGCTTGGTTCTTCCATTGTTACTGCTTGCATATTTACTTTTATTACATCAGAAACAGAATCTTTTGCTTGTAAGTTTTCCGCTTCTTCTTCTATTTGTTCTCTTGTAATATCGTCCCTAATAGATACTTGCAAATCGTATTTAAAAATTTCACCATATTGGGATGGAATCATAGATGTTACAGAATCTCGAAGGGCAAACCCTGCTACAATTAAGGATGTACAACCCATTACGCCAATAATAGTCATTAAAAATCTTTTTTTATAACGGAAAATATTTCTTACCGTTACCTTTTGTGAAAATTTTAGTCTAGACCATAAAAATGGTATTTTTTCTAGTAGTACTCTTTTACCTGGCTTAGGTGCTTTTGGTCTCATGAGTTTAGCAGGTGTTCCCATTAGTTCTTTTACACAAGTATAGATAGTAGCTCCTACGGTACATAGTAATGCTGCTAATAGTCCTGTTACTGCATAATAGGTGTTAAATTCTATTACTGTTTCTGGGATAGTGTACATCATTCCATAAATATCAATAATAATACCAGGAATTAGTTGAAAGCCAACGCACATTCCTAAAACGCTTCCTATTACAGTAGCAAGTAACGCATATAAAATATACTTGCTTGCAATTTGCACTTTGTTATAACCTAGTGCTTTTAAGGTTCCTATTTCTCCTCTTTGTTCTTCTACCATTCTGTTCATAGAAGTTAAGCTAATTAAAGCAGCTACTACAAAAAACACGATAGGGAACACTTTGCCAATATTCGCAATACGGTCTGCATCTTGCAAATATTCTACATATCCTTGGTTTTCTTCTCTTGTTAGAATATACCATTCTGGCTTTTCTATTTGTTTAATTTTGTCTTTTGCATCATCTAACTTAGTTTGTGCATCTGCTATTTTTTCATCTGCTTCTTTTCTGGCATCTTCTAATTTTGCTTCATTTTCTGCAATTTCTTGCTCTCCTTTTTCTATTTCTGCTCTAGCATTTGCAATTTGTGTTTGCGTTTGTTTTTTGGTAGATTGTAATGCCTTTTCTTGTGTTTCTATTTCTTTTTTAGAATTGTTTAGTAATGTTTCCTTACTTGTTAATTCCTGGTTTGCCGTTTCTATTTGTTTTTGTATGGTTGCTATGGTACTAGCTATTGCATCTGGTTGTAGCCCAGCAGATGTAATGGCTGTTTCTATTTGTTTTTTTTGCGCTTGTAGGGTAGTTTGCTGTGCTTGTAATTCTTTTTGTTGTTTTTCTAATACTGCTATTTCTGCTTTTTGTTTTTCTGGGTCTAACTTTTGTATTTGTTCTTTAATATTATTTAAGCTTTCTTGCAGAGTTTCCAATCCTGATGTTATTTTTGTATATTGCTCCTGTAATGTCGATAATTGTTCTAATTTGGTTTGTGCTTCTGTAATTTTCGTTTCTGCTTGTTTTTTTGCTTCTTGCAAGCTTGCTTCTCCTTGTTCTATCTCTTCCTTGGCTTCTTGCAATTTTTGTTCTGCACTGGCAAATTCTTGGTTTGCTTTTCTTTCCTTAGAATTTACCTCTGCTTTTGAACTTTCTATCGTACTCTTGGCATCTGCTATTTGTTTTTCTGCATCACTAAGTTCTGTTTCTGCTTTCTGCTTTTCTTCGTCTAATGTTTTTTGGGCATCTTCTACTTTTTGATTAGCTTCTGCTACTATTTCATCATATCGTTCTTGTTTTCTGGTTTCTCCTACTGCTTCTACTTTCTCCTTTATTTCAGAAATGGTATCCGTATAGGTATCACTTGCTGTATTCAGCTGTTTTACGTCTTTTACTGTCATATACAATTCTGTGTAAAAAGGAAAATCGATAGCCTGTTTTGGTACAAATAGGTAATATTTTATTTTTCCGCTACCTAATTTGCTGGAACCTCTAGAGTGGGAAATATACAAAGGAGATTGCACGGTTCCTACAATGGTAAATTCCGTTTCTGTTAGCATAGAAGTATCGTTTCCTTCTTCATCTTGGAGCATTTCTGGTTCTATGGTAATAGTATCTCCTATTTGGTAACCAGTACCTTCTAAAAAGCTTTCTTCTACAACACATTCTTGTTTTGCTTCTGGAAGTTTTCCTTGTAAAAGTGTTAAGTTATTGATGGTTTCTGGAACAGAACTTACCTTTACCACTATTTCTTTCGAATCGGTATGTACTAAGGCATCTACACTATAGGATGCTTCTAGGTTTTCTATTTCTTCTATTTCTTTAAGCTTAGCAATATCTTCGTCTTTTAATCCTAAAGTAGATAACACTTCTATATCATATGCTGCCGTTTGGTCAAAATAAGCATCTAGTGTTTTTTCCATATCTGGGCTAGTAGCTTTTACTCCTGCAAAAAAGCCTACTCCTAAAAATACAATTAAAAGAATGGACAAAAAGCGTTTAAACGTATAACGGATTTCTCGGAAACTATCTTTTATTAGCGTTTTTTTCATACTTTCCGCCTCCTTTTACCACTCTATTTCTTGAATTGGTGTTGGGTTTGGATTTGTTGTAATATCGTATGCCTCTCCATTCTTAAAGCGAATTACTTTATCTGCCATTGGCGTCAAACTACTGTTATGGGTAATAATAACAACCGTCATATTTTCTTTTCTAGCAGTATCTTGTAATAACTGCAAAATTTGTTTTCCTGTATTATAATCTAACGCACCAGTTGGTTCATCACAAAGAAGTAGTTTTGGATTTTTCGCAATAGCTCTTGCTATTGCTACACGTTGCTGTTCTCCTCCAGAAAGCTGTGCAGGAAAGTTTTTCATTCTGTCTTTTAATCCTACTTTTTTTAATATTTCTTTGGGAGATAAAGAATCTTTGCAAATTTCTGTGGCAAGTTCTACATTTTCTAGTGCAGTTAAATTTTGTACTAAATTGTAAAACTGAAATACAAATCCTACATCTTCTCTTCGATATTTGGTAAGAGCTTTGCCTTTATAAGTACTAATATCTTTTCCATCTATTAATACTTTACCAGAAGTTACAGTATCCATACCTCCTAATATGTTAAGAGCAGTTGTTTTACCTGCGCCACTAGGTCCTACTATCACAGTAAGCTCTCCTTTTTCTATGGTAAAATTAGTATGGTTTAATGCTTTAATAGAAACCTCTCCCATTTTATATTCTTTTACAACATCTTTAAACTCAATATAGGACATAGAATATCCCTCTTTCTTTTTTCATTTTCCCTTTAGTAGTCTACTTTTCTTTCTTTAACTATATACTAAATTTCACAAAAAAGCAAGAAAGTCCAAGATTTTTCACAATATGGACATATTCCTTTTTTATTGTATAGGAAAAATCTCCAGATTTTTCCTATACAACATGGATAGGATTTCCTTACACTTTTGTAAATTTTTTCCTTATTTTATTCTGTTTCTTCTTACCTCCTTCTTGCTTTTTTGTGAAATTTGTTGTATAATATTCTTACGCTTTTTAGCAAATTTATATCAAAAAGGAGTAATGCGCTATGACTAGCTTAGAGCGGTCGAATTTAAGCAAATTAATCACGCAAATGCAAGATACTATCTTGCCACTTCAGGCAGAAAGCTTAAGCTATCAAATAGCCAAAAATAGCTCTCTGTTGCCGGAGAAAAAAATTATGCTTCCCCATTACCTTGCATGGTATTCGGGAGCCACAAAAGCTGACAAAACCGATATTGCTAACATGTTACCATCTGTATGTATGAACATTATCGACTATTTTGGTAATCCTAGGAAACTCACCTTAGGAGAGGTGTCTAAAATTGTACAAGAGATTGTGCAAAAAGTACAAGGTAATAATATTCTGTTTCTATACAATTTTAATCAGAACATATTACCTTATATGGGTGTAGAAACTCATATGGTCTCTTCCTTAGACGAGATTATCTTTAGTCTACGTGCCGGTAATCCTTCCCTTGCTGTTTTTAAAGACGGTAGCGAAGTTATCCTTCAAGGAATGGATTCCAATTACTGTTACGTGATACACGGGAACGGTCAGCAAGAGCAAATTGCTATCAAGGACTTTCAAAGTACTGTCGTAGCGCTGTGGGTATGCTCTTCTTTAAAAAAACAGGCTTGTTAAGCCTGTTTTTTTAATTCTTTCTTTTGGTTTTTTCTATTACATTGCTGTACGATAAAGGTTAATGAAATCTTCTTTACTTACTTCTCTTGGGTTTCCTGGTTTACACGGATCTATCATGGCTTTTTCTGCAAGCATTTCAAAATCTTCTTCTTTTGCGCCATAATCTTTAATCGTTGTAGTAATTCCTACTTTTTTACTCAATTCAGAAATCATCCATACAAAGGTATTAATAACATCTTGGTCATTTAAATCTTTTGCATCTGGTCTACCAATGTTTACTAAAATATCTCTAAATCTGTCAGCACATACTGCTCCGTTAAAACGCATCACTGTTGGAAGTAACATAGCATTTGCAATACCATGTGGTGTATCGTATACTGCACCTAATTGATGTGCCATAGAATGTACTATTCCAAGTCCTACATTAGAAAATCCCATTCCTGCAATGTATTGTGCCATTCCCATTTTTTCAATAGCTACTGGGTCTTTATCATTTACTGCTGCTGGTAAATATTCAAATATCATCTGAATTGCCTTCATATGGAACATATCAGACATATCATTATGTGCTTTTGTGATATATCCTTCTACTGCATGTGTTAATGCATCCATTCCTGTAGCGGCTGCTAAACTTTTTGGCATACTTGCCATTAGTTCAGAATCAATAATAGATAAAATAGGAATATCGTTTGGATCTACACATACCATTTTTATTTTTGCATCTTCATCAGTAATAACATAGTTAATAGTAACTTCTGCTGCTGTTCCTGCTGTTGTTGGAAGTGCTATCAATGGCATACCTCTATTTACCGTATCAGAATTTCCATTTAAAGACTTAATGTCTGCTCTATCTGGGTTGGTCATAACAATAGATACACCTTTTGCGGTATCAATACTAGAACCACCACCTACTGCTACAATTACATCTGCTTCTGATTCTTTGCAAGCTTTAACACCATCGGTTACATTTTGAATGGTTGGGTTTGGTTTAATTTCATCATATAGTGAATATGGAATATTCGCCTTTTGTAATACCTCCTCTATTTTTGCTGTTACCCCTGCATTTACTAAAGATTTATCACTTACTAAAAATACTTTATGAAATCCTCTCTTTTTAATTTCTACTGCAAGTTCTTCTCTTGCTCCTTTTCCAAAATAAGATGTTTCGTTTAATACAAAACGCTCTGCCATTATTTTTTCCTCCTTGTTTTTTATAATATGTTTTTTAATACAATTGTCTTCATTCTAGACATTTCTTGTAAAGTAGTTAGAACACCTTCGTTGCCAATACCGCTATGTTTCCATCCTCCAAATGGCATTTCAAAAGAACGGTAAAAACTTGCGCCATTAATAACTACTCCTCCACATTCTAACTCTTTTGCTACTTTCATTGCACGTGGATAATCTGCAGAAAATACACAACCACATAATCCATAAGAAGATTGGTTTGCAATGGTAATTGCCTCTTCTACTGTATCAAATCCAATTACCGGAATAACTGGTCCAAATACTTCCATGTCTTTTGCAATATCCATATCCTTGGTTACATTATCTAAAATGGTTGGGTAATAGAAAGCATCTTCTCTCTTTCCTCCACATACCAAAGTAGCTCCTTGTTCTAATGTTTTATTTACTTGCTCTTCTATACGAATTGCAGCATTAAGATTAATCATTGGTCCCATGTCCGTATCTTCCAAAGAAGGATCGCCTACTTTTAGCTTTTCTATTACTTCTTTCATACGGTTAATAAATTCTTGTTTTCTAGAATTATGAATTAGAAATCTCTTACTTGCGCAGCATACTTGTCCACCATTATACAGTCTACCCCAAATAGTTTCTTTAATCGCTAAGTCCATATCTCCATCTTCTAAGAATAAGAAAGCATCATTTCCTCCTAATTCTAACATAACGTGTGCTAAGTGTTTAGATGCTGTACCCATTGTTTGTATACCCGCACCTGTACTACCAGTAAGAGATACCAAATGTACTCCCTCATGTGCGGCAAGTGCTTGTCCTACAACTGGTCCATCTCCTGTTAACACTTGAATACAACCTGCCGGAACTCCTGCTTCTAACATTAATTTCACATATTGAATTAATGTTAGTGGGTTGTAATTAGATGGTTTTACAATAATACTATTTCCCATCATTAAAGCAGGTGGTATCTTTTGGCAAAATAAATCGCTTGGGAAGTTAAAAGGAATAATAGCTGCAATTACACCAATTGGCTCTCTTGTTACAATTTGCATTGTCTTTTCTTGTCCTGCTTCTGTTCCTGCTGGAATACTCTCTCCATAAAGATGTTTTGCTCTTTCAATAAAACCACTGGTACCAATTTTTACATTAGCAATTTCTGCTCTTGCCTCTTTGATTGGCTTTCCTGTCTCATCGGAAAGTAGTTTTGCAAGCTCTTCTTTGTGCTCTTCTACCAAATCAATAAATTTATATAAAATATCGGCTCTTTCTGTAATAGAACGTTTTGCCCATTTCTTTTGCTCCACTTGTGCTACCTTTACTGCTTCATCTACATCTTCTAAGGTAACATTTGGCACTACCTCTATTACTTCTTGCTTTGCTGGATTTACCACTTCTATGGTAGCACCATTTCTAGCCTCTTTCCATTCGTATCCTATTAAGTTTTTCATTCTTTTTCCCTCCTTTTTATCTCGCTGTACCATTCATTTACCAAAGCCGGTAAAAGATAGCATTAATCCTCCACAGGTATTTTCGCTATGGTCAAAAGTTCCATACTCTCCAAAAGTAAATACCGTAAGGAAAGGAGTATTTCCTGCTTCTTTCTTAAGTTTTTTTGCTACTTCATCTATTCTATCGCCAATACCTAACTTTCTACCACCACAGTGTACTAATAAATAAGCACCTGCTTCTGTACCAAGCTCTTTATTAACTTCTTTTAAAGCTTTTCCAGTAGAATCAATTAGCTCATCTACCGTAGCTTCCATTTGAATAACTGCTGTATTTACAGCCAAATTATTTCCAATATTCATAGATAAATCTTCGTTTCCTACCATTGGATGACGAATGGCTACTAAATTTCCTAGTCTATCTTTTACTCCAAGAGGGGCTGGAATTGTGGCAGATAATAAATTCATTCCCATCATATCTTTTACTTTTTTGCCGGTCCATTTTGCATATTTTTCCATAGCAGGAACGCCATCAATTTCTACTAATGTTCTTTTTCCACTAATTTTTGTAATAACACCAGAATTGGTTGTTTCGCGGTAAGCTCCTGTGTAGACATTTGCCATTGGTTTATTTGTATAGAAAAATGCAACAGCTACACCATCTGAAAAAATACTGTCATTGGTAAAAATGCTCCATTTTCCTTCTACTGTATCATCTGCAGCACTACCACCAAAGAAAGGCACATTACCAATTACATCTGCAATTCCTTTTACATATTCTTCTTCCTCTGCTGGAGAAGCTACCATATAAAAATAAGCTGGTGCTGTATCCTTACCTGCTTTGTGCATTGCCTCCAAAGCTATTTTTTTACCAGTTTCTCTTGGATTTTTGCCTCTTGCACTACCAGCCACACCAACTGTTAATTCTGGGTCGCCTAATGCTAACATGCCAGCAAACCCATTTTCACCTGTAATAAAACCATCTGGTACAATAATACCACCACTAGATGTACACCCAATAATAGGTGCAGTACCAAGTTCAGACTTAGCACCTTCTAGCATTTCTTCTTGATTATACTTTACTGAGCTAAATAAAAACGCAACTTTTGTCTCCATTAAATCGACAACAGCCTTTTTAGCACACTCTTTTCCTGTATTATATGAATTTTCGTCTGTGCTCCAACTAACATTTGATTTTAACATAGTTGTTCCTCCTTTGTAAAAAATTTTAATACATTTTTATTATATCAATCGAAAAATTAATATTCAATGGTTTTTGTGTGAATTTTTGTAAAAAAAATTGTATTATTTCTTTTTAGCAAACTTCCACTTGTTTTCATCAAAATATATTGTTTCCTGAACTTTATTTTGTAGTATTTGTACGTAGTTACGGATTACCTTTTTACAATTAAAATTCTTTAAAGTACCTATCTGGGAATTTGCCTTAGCTAACAAATTGTTTACATCCGTATACTCTATTTGCCTTGCTCTTTCGTAGGTTCTTATAATAGTTTCTCTTTTTGCCCTCTGATAGCCATAAGGATACGAAACCTTTCCTAAAAAAGATACTCCATGGTAGGCAGTATCTATTTTTGTTTTTTTGTTGTTAATATCTTGATGTGTTTCTTGAAGTTTAGAAATTATCTTAGGCAAAGCCGTTACTAATTTTTGTTTGCTATCAGAAATAATAATAATATCATCTACATAACGAATATAATTAGGAAGTGCTAGTTCTTTTATCACATAGGTATCAAAATTGCTTAAGTTCAAATTGCTTCCTGCTTGTGCTGTTAAATTTCCTATTGCCATTCCGTAATCGGATTCTGGATTCATTTTTCTTCTATTTGGTACCATTTTTCTTACTCCTTCACTTCCTTTATAAATGCAATGCAAGGATGGATTATTTTTGAAAATAATAGGAGTTAAATACAACAATAATTCTTTATGCTTTCCTGTATACTCTTCTTGAATTAATGTAGAAAACTTATTACAAATTTGTTGACGATCTATGGACATAAAATATCCAGACAAATCTATTTTTAAGAAGAAACAGTCCTTGGTCCCTTTTTCAGATGTTTTTACTAAGTATTGTCGTAATAAACGAAGGGCATAGTCGCATCCTCTATTTTTTCTGCACGAACAGCATCCATCCACAAGCTTGCTTTCTAAAATATCTTCTATTTCCTTCATATACAAATGTTGCACAATTCTATCACTAAACTGTGCTGCATAAATTTCTCTTAATGCTGGTTCTGTAATAACATAACAATTGGATGGTTTTGTATAATATGTGCGATTATTTAATTCTTCTAACAATTGCATCAAATTTTGACATAAGGTATCATTTACAAAAGTATAAGTTCCTACTTTTTTCTTTTTAGTTTTAAAGCATACTTGATATGCTTCATATAACTCGTTAAATGTTAATTTCTGCTCCATTTGCTTTCTCCCTTTATGATTTAATATAATGAAACTCGTGCTGAGGCGGACATAGTTCGTGTTGCTTATGTTGTTGTTGTTCATGTTGCCCATGTTGAGGTTGGCGTACCACGCGTTAGTAGTATTGTTCTGCGAAGACGACCAGTAGTTGTTACTCAGCCCGAAACCTAGACGCCTACGTACCGCACAGCTAATATTGCTCTAACTTTTGAGAATACCAATTTTTTTGGTGGAGCAACCACTTTCATTATATTAAATATCTTTTATTTAATATCTAAAAGTTTGCTAATCTTACCCTTGGGCGGATATAGCCTTCTCTATACCTGCAAGCCATCTATCTAAGTCTTTATCAATTTCTAATTGTCTACGTATTAATTCTGTTATTTCACCTGGGGTAATGGCTTTGTTTACCATTAAAAAACGAATATCTGTCCATACTTCTATCTTTAATAATTTTTTTATAGTAACAAGACATCTATATTGTTCTTCTGCATCTGTTATTAATAATACTTTTACCGTATACTTTTGTGCTTCTAAAATGTGTTTATTCAAATCTTCCTGAATAAACACCAGCCCCTTGGCAATTCCTCTTCTGGTAATTTTGTCATTGATAAAGATTGCTAAATCATCTAATTTAATTTGTATGGGTGCTTGTCTGTTTCTTTTATAAATTTCTTGATTTATTTTTATGGTTGCAGCATCTATTTTTGTTTGGGTCCAATGATTTTTTGGTTTACTGTTTTTTTCCATTTTATTTATCCTTTTCCGTTGTGAAAGAAAAGAAATGTAGCAGCTCTATTCAAACCGAGAGTTTCTTACGAAACTCACTCGGTTTGAATGTCAACACATTATTGACATAATGTGTTGGGTAGCTTTCTAATTTTTTACAAAATTAGAAAGTCGTGCTGAGGCGGACATAGAGCGTGTTGCTTATGTTGCTGATGTTCATGTCGCCCATGAGGAGGTAGGCGCACCACGCGTAAGCAGTACTGTGCTGCGAAGACGACCAGCAGCTGCTACTCAGCCCGAAAGAACTATAGTTCGCACTCGTTATTCCTAATTCATTTAGAAATGCTCCCCATTCTCCTCTAGACGGCACGAACCAGCCTTGTTGTACCTGCGTTTTAATGAATCCCCATAAGTCATTATTATCTTTGGATCCATATCTTGCATTATTCCACCTATCCATCATTGTTGCTGTATTCTGCTTTCCTGTTCCAAAGTTTGTGGATGTTTCCTTACTCATATTTCCATTTTTATAGAAATAATGGGTACTTCCATCTATATTTTCCAGTGCCATTACATAAAATCTATCATTCTTTCCTACTGTGTTTCCTTTTGCTGCTACTACTGGGTGCGTTCCAAATTTTCCGCTATAGCTTTCCTGACTTATATAGTAATCCTTTAAATTCGTTGCTGTTCCTATAGTATAACTTCCATTCGTATTTACCCATGCTCCATTTCCTCCTATAGCCAGGTCTGCATAAATTACTCCGTCTAC
>CAKNOI010000034.1 GCA_930990125.1 uncultured Clostridiaceae bacterium
TTACAAAAGACATCTAAAAAATTAGACGAGGCATATCAATTTGTAAAAGAACAAGCAGAAGAAGGAAAAACAGTTCTTTTTGTAGGAACAAAAAAACAAGCACAAGAGTGCATGAAAGAAGCTGCTGAAAAATGTGGTATGTACTATGTAGACCAAAGATGGTTAGGTGGAATGCTTACCAATTTTGGAACAATTCAAAAAAGAATTCAAAGACTAAAAGATTTAGAAAAAATGAGCGAAGATGGTACATTTGATGTACTTCCTAAAAAAGAAGTTATTGGACTAAAAAAAGAAATGGCTAAATTAGAGACCAATCTTGGCGGAATTAAAGATATGCATGAACTTCCAGGATTACTATTTGTAGTAGATCCTAAAAAAGAAAAAATTGCTATCTTAGAAGCAAAAAAATTAGGAATCCCAGTAGTAGGATTAATTGATACCAACTGCAATCCAGAAGATGTAGATTATCCAATCCCTGGTAACGATGATGCTATTCGTGCTGTTAAATTAATAGCAGTTGTAATGGCAAATGCTGTTATTGAAGGAAAACAAGGTGAGTCTTTTGAAGAAACAGTAGGACAAGAAGAAAAGACAGAAGAACCAGAAAGCATAGAAGAAGTAGTAGAAGCTTCCGAAGAATAAGATAAAAGAAGGAGCAAGAGCACTTTTGCTCTGACTCCTTCTTTTGTATTCATAATAAAAGAGTAAACCTAAAAAAGGTTTTAAAATAAAGTGAGGGGGAAATAAGAATGATTTCAGCAAGTCAAGTAAAAGAGCTAAGAGAAAAAACAGGTGCAGGAATGATGGACTGCAAAAAAGTGCTAACAGAAACAGATGGCGATATGGAAAAAGCAATGGAATTATTAAGAGAAAGAGGAATTACAAAAGCTGCTAAAAAATCAGAACGCATTGCTGCAGAAGGGTTAGTAGAATGCTATGTAACAGAAGACCAAAAAGTAGGAGCAGTAGTAGAAGTAAATGCAGAAACAGACTTTGTTGCAAAAAACGAAGAATTTAAAACTTTTGTAGCAAGTGTTGCAAAACAAGTTGCAATGAATAATCCAAAAGATGTAGAAGAATTATTAAATCAAAAATCTATATTAGAACCAGATAAAACAGTATCTGAAGTATTAACAAGTAAAATCGCTACTATTGGTGAAAATATGCATATTAGAAGATTTGTAAGATTAACATCTGATGGTTTAGTAGAAAAATATATTCATGGAGAAGGAAAAATTGGTGTATTAGTTGCAATGGAAAATGGCGACAGTGCACTTGCAAAAGATGTTTGTATGCAAATTGCTGCAGCAAGACCAGAATATTTAGATAGAGCTTCTGTACCAGCAGAAAAAGTAGAAAAAGAAATGGAAATCTTAAAAGCACAAGCTATGAATGAAGGTAAACCAGAACAAATTGCAGAAAAAATGGTACAAGGTAGAATTGGAAAATTCTATTCTGAAATATGCTTATTAGAACAAGAATTTGTAAAAGATCCAGACATGAAAATAAGCAAATTATTAGAATCTAAAGGCGCAACAGTAACTGCTTTTGCAAGACTAGAAAAAGGCGAAGGAATCGAAAAGAAAGAAGAAAATTTTGCAGAAGAAGTTATGAAACAAATAAAATAATATTTTAGAAAAAAGATATAGAAAAATCGCTAAAAAGGTTGTCCTTTTTAGCGATTTTCTGATATAATGCTACTAGTTTCTATAAAGGTGGTGAAGTTACTATGATATTAAAAACAATTACTTTTAATATTTGTCATGGACAAGGATTAGATGGAAAAGTAGATGTAAAAAGACAAGCTAGACAACTTAGAAAATATCAACCAGATATTGTATTTTTACAAGAAGTGGATATGTATACCAAACGTTCTAATTATTCTAACGAAATTCGTTTGTTTGCCAAAGAAATAGGTTTGCCATATTCTTCTATGGAGAGCAATATTACTTTAGAAGATGGTTTTTATGGAGATGGCATTGTTTCTAGATTTCCAATTGCTTTTTCGGTAAATTATATCATGCCACTTGCAATGAAAGATAACGAACAAAGAGGAATTCTTCGTAATAAAATATCTTTTGGAACCACAAAATTAAATTTGTTTTCTGTTCATCTTTCTACACATGAAAATGAAAGAATTATGTCTGCAAAGGAACTTATGAAAATTATTAATAAAATTAATGATGATTCTGCTATTATTGTTGCAGGAGACTTTAATGTTGGGGTTATAAGATTAGGAAAAGGAAAATACCAATACAAAGAAAAAGATACTTTTGAAGAATATGAGATACTAAAGGAAAAATTAAAGAAAATAGATAATAAAGAACTAACATGGTTTTCTGATTATGGAAATGCTTGTATTGATACCATGTTCTATTCAGCAAATATTAAACTTGCAAAATACAAGACTATTAAAACAGAATATTCGGACCATAGTGCCGTTTATGCAGAATTCGATATTTAAGGAGAGTAAAATAACATGAATGCAAAAGTAAAAACAGTTTTTTCAATTTTAGCTATTATTTCTATTATTCTATTTTGTTTTTCTATTTCACCAGTAACTCTTCAAAATGATACTTTTTATACTATCAAAGTAGGAGAACATATTGTACAAAATGGTATAGACATGCAAGACCCGTTTTCTTGGCATGAAGGCTTGGCTTATACCTATCCACACTGGTTATACGATGTAGGAATGTACCTCATTTATCAAGTAGGAGGGATGGTAGGAATTTATCTTTCCACTGTAATACTTGCTTGTATATTAGGTATTGTAATATATTTGATTAACTGTAAGCTAAGTAAAAATCAACTAGTATCTTTTATTATGACTTTAGCTGTTATGTATCTACTAAAAAACTTTATTGCTGCAAGAGCACAGTTAGTAACCTTTATTTTGTTTGCACTTACTGTTTTATGCATAGAACAATACTTACAGACCAAAAAGAAAAGATATGCGGTTTGTTTGATTGTTATTCCTATTTTAATTGCTAATTTACATTGTGCAGTTTGGCCATTTTATTTTGTAATCTATTTACCATATATTGCAGAGTATATTATTTGCGTAATTTCCGATTCTGATTTTTGGAAAAGATTCCAAATGTGGAGATATAAAGCAAAAGTAAAAAAAGCAGTTAAAAAACAACAAAATGAAAAAGTAGAAATGTATATTAAGAAGATTGGATCTTATGAAGAAAAAATAGAAACAGCAAGAGATAATAGAAAACAGAGAAGAAAAAAACCATATCGCTTAAAATTAGAAAAGAGAGATGCTACTAAAGGATTAATTTTGATTTTTGTTATATGCCTTTTTACAGGACTATTAACACCATTACATGGAACGCCATATACGTATTTATATGATACCATGCAAGGTAATACTACCCAAAGTATTAATGAACATCAACCATTAACCATAATTAATGATAAAGACCTTATGGTACTGTTGGTAGTCGTATTTGCAATTTTAATATTTACAGATACTAAAATTCGTTTATGTGATTTATTTATGTTAGGTGGATTGCTTTTCATGACTTTTATGAGTCAAAGACAAATGTCTATGTTCTTTATTATAGGTGGTTTTGTAATTACAAGATTAATTGTGGCAATTTGCGACAAATATGATAAAGAAGGAGTAGAGGAAGTTACTAAATTTATTGTTAGCTTGCCTGGAAAAATTATTTTACTTGCCTTTATTGCGGTTATAAGCTTATACTTTTTAAGGCAAGTAAGAGATGATTCCTTTATTAGCGAATATTCTTATCCTGTAAAAGCTGCAGACTATATAGTAGAAAACCTAGATTTAGAAAATATACGACTCTATAATGAATATAACTATGGTAGTTATTTAATTTTCAGAGGAATACCTGTGTTTATTGATTCAAGAGCAGATTTATATGCACCAGAGTTTAATAAAAAAGGATTTCCAGATGGAGAAGGAAAAGATATTTTCTCTGATTATATTAATATTTCATCCATTGGAACATACTATGAAACTAAATTTGAGGAATATGGAATTACACATTTAATTATGTATAAGAATGCAAAACTAAATATGTTTATTTCTAGAGATAATAATTATAAACAATTATATGAAGATGACCGTTTTGTTATTTACGAACGATTAAATGCAAATGATTAAAAGAAAAGAAGGAAAAGGATGTTAGCAAAAGTAAAAAAACATTGGATTGCTATTTTGGTTCTATTACTGGTAGTAATAGACCAAATAGCAAAAGGAGTAGTTATTGAATTTTTAAAAGAAGAAAGCATTGTTCTTATTCCTAATATTCTTACTTTGAAAATAGTAAAAAATACAGGAGGAGCTTTTGGAGTAGGAGAAGGAAATGTAACAATGTTTGTTCTTACTAATTTTGTTGTTTTAGGAATTATTATACGCTTTTTAATTACCCAAAAAGAACAAATGGACCGTAAAACACAAATTGTTCTTAGTATGATTTTGGTCGGTGGATTTAGTAATTTAATAGACCGATTAGCAAGAGGATTTGTCGTAGATTACATTACAATAGGAAATTTTCCTGTATTTAATATAGCAGATTGCTTTATTGTAATGGGATGGGTTGCATTTTGTTTTTTGATTGCCAAATATACATGGGGAGAAATAAAAAAAGGAAAGAAGAGTATACAATGAAAAAAATAGTAGTACAAGAAGGAGGAGCAAGATTAGATGCCTATTTGCATCAGCAACTTCCGGATTTGTCAAGAACAATGATACAAAAAATGTTAGAAGAAGAGACTATTTTAGTAAATGGAAAAAAGCAAAAACCATCTTATCGTATTGGGGAAAACGATGAAATAGAGATAAAAGAAATTAAGCCCAAAGAAACGCATTTAAAACCACAATCTATTCCATTAGAGATATTATATGAAGATAATGACATTGTAGTAGTAAATAAGCCTAAGGGAATGGTAGTTCATCCTGGAAACGGAAATCCGGAAGGAACTTTGGTAAATGCGGTTTTATCATATTGCAAAGATAGTCTATCTGGAATAGGAGGAGAAATAAGACCACGGAATTGTACATAGACTAGACAAAGATACTTCTGGAGTAATTATTATTGCAAAAAATGATAAAGCACATTTAGATATTAGTAATCAAATTAAAAATCACGAAACCCAAAAAACGTACTTGGCTTTGGTAAGAGGCATTGTGCCAGAAGAAGAGGCTACCATTCATATGCCAATTGCGAGAAGTACCAAAGATAGAACCAAAATGGCAGTTGCTAAAAATGGGAAAGATGCTATTACACATTTTAAAGTACTAGAAAGATATCAAAATACTACTCTTTTAAAGATTGTAATAGAAACAGGACGAACACACCAAATTAGAGTACATATGGCAGAAATAGGGCATCCAGTAATAGGGGATGGTGTATATTCAAATGGTAAAAATGAATATGGTGTAGAAGGTCAGATGTTACATGCATGGAAAATAGAATTTCGATTACCAGGAAAAGATAAAAAGGTAGAAATTGTAGCACCTGTTCCTAAATATTTTAAATCAATAATAGAAAGTGAAGAAAAGAAGAATGGAAGAAATCCGATTACAGAAATATTTGGCTGAACATGGAATTGCTTCAAGAAGGAAATGTGAAGAATATATATTGGATGGAAAAGTAAAAGTAAATGGTAAAATAGTAGAGGCATTAGGAACTAAAATACTTCCTGGGAAAGATAGAGTGGAAGTAGAAGGAAAAGTAGTACAAAACGATATTAAGAAAAAAATCTATATTTTATTAAACAAACCCATTGGTTATGTAACAACTGCAAAAGACCAATTTGGAAGAGACACCGTATTGGATTTAGTAAAAGGGGTAAAAGAAAGACTTGTTCCAGTAGGAAGATTAGATATGTATACATCTGGAGCTCTTATCTTAACCAATGACGGAGATTTTGTATATGCTATTACCCATCCAAGTAAGGAAGTAGAAAAAACATATACCGTAACTTTAAAAGGTATTGTTACCAAGGAAGAAGTAGAAATTTTGCAAAATGGAGTAGAAATAGAAGGGTATCAAACAAAACCTGCAAAGGTAAAAATATTAAAAACAGACATGGAAAAACAAATAACACGATTAGAAATAAAAATCCATGAAGGAAGAAATAGACAAGTAAGAAAAATGTGCGAAGCGATAGGAAAAAAAGTGCTAGCATTACATCGTTCTAAAATAGGGAATATAGATGTAAAAAATTTAAAAATAGGTACTTGGAGATATTTAGAAGAAAGAGAAGTAAACAGCCTATTACAAAAGGATTGTAAAAAAGGATAAAAAGGGATATAATAAGAAAAGAACAAAGGATAAGGAGAAAACAAAAGATGGAAGAAAATAGTGTGTTATCTTGGAAAGAACAAAAATTAACAGAAGGAGCTATTGTAGATGGTATTGTAAAAAACATAAGACCATATGGAACATTTGTGGAAATTGGGGAAGGAACGGTAGGTCTTTTGCACATAGAAGATAGTTCTGTTGTACGTATTAAATCGCCTTATGATAGGTTTAATATTGGACAAAAAATAAAAGTTATGATAAAATCAATAGATGAAGAACAAAATAGAATAGCACTTACTTATAAAGAGCTACTAGGAACTTGGGAAGAGAATGTAGAAGGCTTCGAACAAGGCATGGTAGTAAAAGGAATCGCAAGAGAAGCAGAAAAGCACAAAAATGGAATTTTTATAGAATTAAAACCAAATTTAGTAGGACTTGCCGAATACAAAGAAAATATTCAATATGGTCAAGAAGTAAGTGTATTTATTAAAAAAATTATACCAGAAAAAAAGAAAATCAAGTTAATTATAAAATAACAAGGAGGAAAAGGTTATGGTAGAAGATAAGGAAATTAAAGCAACCGTATCACCTTTTGCAATTCGAGAAGGCGAAATTAAAACATTTGATGGAAAAGATGGATATGTATCCATGAACCAAATTATGCAAAAAATTAATGCTGGACATATTAATGATTTGCATTTTGCCATTATGGAATTGGTAAACGAATTTGAATTTATTACTTCTAGACAGTTATATCAAATGTTAGAATGGAAAGGTTATGATGCTAAATCACAAGATAAACTCAATAACAAATTAGAACAGCTGATTAAGTCTAAAATATTAACAAGATATTATTTTAACTCAGAAGATGGAAAAGGAATTTATCGTGTATATTGTTTGGAAAAAATGGGAAAATATTTATTAACTTCTAGAGAGATTGAATGTAAATGGCAACCAACTGATAATGCAAAGCCAGTTTCTATGATTAAAAAAAGACTAGCAGGAAACCAAACCATTATTGCTTATTTAAGAAAAGTAAAGGCATTCCATTCTTATACTGTAAAACCAGCAATTACGGCTAAAATGGCAGGTAAAGTTTTTAAAGCATCAGGAGGCGTAAGACTTACGAAAAATGGAAAATCAATTGATTTTATTTTTGAAGTAATTAGACGTGAAGAAGATTGGGAAAAGAAATTAACTGATAAGATGAGATTATATAAAGATTTTTATGAGAATTTTGTTATGATGGATTCCGGATTTCAAACATTACCACAGCTTATTTTAATTTGTGAAGATGAAAAACATATGGCAGAAACGTTTAAAACTATTGTTATGAATCAATTAGAAATTCAGCAAATTAAATTATATTATTCTACCGACTTAAGACAAAATAAACAATCCTTAGAAGATACTTTAGTAGAGTTTGTATTAGATAAAGACACCAATAAATATAAAATGCAAAATGTAGAACTTAAATTATTACAAACCGAATAAAAGATAAATAAAAAACAGAGGGGACTTACCTCTGTTTTTTATTATCATTATTTACCACTATTTGGATTTCCACGTTTTAAATCAAACACAATACCATCATTAGAATTTAAGTTAAAAATAGTATCATTGTCGTCAGTTCGGATTGGATCAACATCTCCTCTTTCATCTACTTGGAAAGTGTTTTTGATTAATTTTTCCTTTATCTTTTTCGATTTGGTAGATTCAGAAATACCGTTGGTAAATTTACTAAAGTTGTATTCCTTAGATTCTTGTGGTTCTTTATATTTTTGTGCTAGGAAATCCAATTTTCCTTCGCCTATATTATTTTTTCCAGAAACAGTTCGTGTTTTATAAGCACAGGCTTTAAATTTAAGTGACTGAATTTTACCTGGCTTAAAGTTAGAGGTCCAACCCCATTTAATACCACCAAGAGTAGGGTCATATCCTGCTTGCTTATCTTTGGTAGCCTTAGTATTGTAATTGTTGTTGTATTGCCACTCTCTTTTTTCTCCCATTTCTTTAGACCACCAATCATTATCTTCTGGTGTGTTATTTCCAAATACTACTTTAGTTGTACAGTTGGATGTAATTGTATTACGGAATTTAGAACCATTCTTTTCTAACTGTTGTAAGTTTTGTGCAGAAATAATTGTTCCTACACGATATTTACGATACACGGTAAAGATGGCTTCTGTTGCATTGCAAATAAAATCAGAAAATTCGTCAATGTAGAAAAAGTGTGGAATTCTTGTTTTTTCGTTACCAGGTCTACGTAGTACAGAATATTGCATTAATAAAATAAAGAATAAACCAAAAGCTTTATGTGCTGCTGCACCTAAATCTCCACGTCTGGTACAAACAAGAGTGATTTCGCCATTTGCTAATACAGAATCATAATTTAAGTTATTGGTTCTGTTGCATAAAATATTTCTTACACCAGAATAACGTAGTAAATTATCTAACTGAGATACAGCAGAATAAACAAATTTTTCTGTATCGGCTCTTCCTGGAGCACCAGCATAAAAATTCTTTTTAAAGTAACCAAGTAACATTTCGTATTTTTCGGCAAGTTCTTCGTCTTGTTCTAACTCGTTACACATCTGTTCTACTAAATCAAAGTTATTTAACATTTTTAATAAATCTTCTAAATTAGGAAGCATTCCTTCATGTAGCCTTGGATACATTTCTTTTAATAAAATAGATAAATTCTCAATAGCTTGTGCTGCAACATTTTCACGGAAAGCTGTTTCTACATCTCTATTAGAAGTAAAGTACATTCCTTTTAAGACAGAAGAAATAGCAATAGCTGTTTGTGTCGGATCCTCATAAACAAAAGGATTTAAACCTGGAGAATTCGGATCTGCTGGGTCAATCAAGTGTACTTTAAGTCCAAAGTTTTTAGCAACATCTAACATGTGAGAAGTAGATTCGAAATCTGGTGACATTGCAGTAAGTCCAAGGTTTTTATATATAAATTGGGAACCATTATCACTTAAAATCATATTTTTAATATATGCTTTATATAATGGCAATTTATTTGGATTAGGAATTAACATATCTAATGTAAAGTTTTGATTTAAGTATTCATTATCGTAAGGTAATCTTAAAGTGGCAAGGCCAGTTCTTAAAGCAGTGTATCCCATTTCCTTAGAAACTTCTCGGAAGAAAAATTTCTTTTCCATGTCTCTCGCAATCATTGGTTCAAAAATTAAAGAAGTTTTTCCAGAACCAGAAGTTCCTACTACTAACATTTGGTTAAAACGTTGATTTTCTGGAATAGTAACTGGTTTTCCATATTCTTTTTCTTTACAAAGGTAAATTTCACAAGTATAAGGTCCTAAACCTTGTTTTTTATCCGATAAGTCTAATCCACCATAATCAAAAATAGAATCACGAATATCTTTACTATCATTAATACCGGTATATAGCCATTTAAACAATGGGTAAGCTGTCATTAATGGTAAATAAATAGCAATACCAATAAAAGCTGGTTTAATTAATTCAGAAAAATTCTGAACAATATAGCTGTAATTTGGTACGGATAAAAATCCTATCCATAAAAATCCGTTTAACCATTGCATAAACATGGATAATGCAATAATATAAAGAGAAATACAATACAAATGGAAGAAGGATAATTTTATTCTATCAGATGTAACATACTTAGATGCAAACGAGAATAAAAATGCAAATACCGGACAGGCTAAGGCAAGCGTATATTGTATTGGCCCCCAATAACTAAGAGATATTCCGGTAAAACATAAGAATAAAATTTCCACAGCCCTATCAATTACCAAATAAATAGTAATAAGGGTTAAAACAAAAGTTAAAAATGTATTTCTATCGGTTTTTAAAAATTTTAGAAATTTATCTATATACTTCAATGGTTTCACCACTTTCTTTTAATTTCTATCATTACACTATATATTATCCTATAAATTGAGCAAAAAAACAATACTTTCGCGCAAAATGTATGAGTTTTTTTGTAAAAGACTTGAAAGTTATTAGAATTATGCATATAATTAAAAAATAAGAAAAGGAATAATTGTAGAAAAAGATGTATAAGTTTTAAATAAGATAAATGAGGAGAAGGAAGGTAAAAGATTGAGAGGAAAACACGCTAAAACAAGAAAAGATAGGAGAGGGCATAAAGAAAGTTTTATGCAAGGTGTCCTAGCTCTTATGTTTTCACAAGTGCTAATAAAATTATTAGGATTAGTATATAAATTATATCTTACCAATAAAGAAGGATTTGGAGATGCAGGAAATGCAATTTATAGTAGCGGATTTCAAATTTATGCATTACTGCTTACCTTATCTTCCATTGGGGTACCAAATGCTATTTCAAAATTAGTATCAGAAAAAGAATCAGTAGGAGACCACAAAGGAGCACACCGTATTTTTAAAATTGCATTTGTTTTATTTGCTTTTATTGGATTAATAGGAACTTTATTACTCTTCTTTGGAGCACATCATATAGCCTATAATTGGTTACAAATTCCAGACGCAGAACTTACTTTGGTAGCACTATCTCCATCTATCTTTTTTGTGGCAGTGGCATCTGTAATAAGAGGGTATTTTAGCGGAAGAGAAAATTTAAAAGTAACAGCAAATTCACAAACGTTAGAGCAAATATTTAAAACATTTTTGACGATATTAATTGTAGAAATTGTAGCAATGTTATCTAAAGTAAATACTGTATATATGGCAGCAGGAGCAACTCTTGCTACAACCCTTGCTACTTTTTTAAGTTTTGGATATTTATATTTATACTATACTAGTGAGAAAAAAGAAATCCGAGAAGAAATCAGAAAAACTACCAAAAGAAGAGAAGCTTCTGCTTTATCTATTGCAAAAAAAATATTAATGGTTTCTATTCCTATTTCATTAAGTTCTATTATGTCTTCTATTAATAAGAATATAGATTCTTTTACTGTAGTAGCAGGTCTAAAGAACTTTATGTCCGAAGAAGCTGCTATGGTACAATATGGAATTTTAGGGGGAAAAGTAGATACATTAACTTCACTCCCGTTATCCTTTAATATAGCTTTTGCAACGGCACTTGTACCTGCTATTGCTGCAGCAATGACGAAAAAGGATATGGAAACAGCAGAAAAAAGATTATCGTTTTCATTACTAGTTACAATGCTCATTGGACTTCCTTGTACCATAGGAATGGCATTATTTGCAGGACCTATTTTAGAGTTATTATTCCCAAATGCAACAGAAGGAACTTTATTACTTCAAATTAGTAGTTTTACCATATTATTTACTGTATTAGAACAAACTATTAATGGAGCTTTGCAGGGATTAGGAAAAGTAATGGTACCAGCCATAGCTTTAGGTGTAGGAGTACTTGCTAAGTTAGTATGTAATTTGGTGTTAGTGCCAATTCCATCTATTGGAGCAGCAGGAGCTGCCATGGGTTCTGTTGTGTGCCACATGGTAGCATGTGCGATTGTATTTATTGTTATTAGAAGAAGTATTCGTTTAAAATTGGGATTTTCAAAATTTATTGTAAAACCAGTACTTGCAACAATTATGATGGGAATTTGCTCTTATGCAATTTATTTTGTATTAACTGGTATATTACCAGGAAAATTGGTAACAATAATAGCACTATGTGTTGCAGTAATTATTTATGTACTTGCCCTTATTGCATTAAAAATATTTACCAAAGAAGAAATTTTTATGATTCCATATGGACAAAAAATCTATGCTGTATTAACAAAACTTGGATTATACAAAGAGCCGAAAAAGGCTTAAAATACACTATTACAGCCAATGCCCTATTAAAGAGATGGAACAATCCTTAGAGTACCAACACTTTCTTAAATAAAATCCATAAAAAAAGAAGGATTTTAGCGAAGTTTGGCGAATAAATGTAATAGTAGATAAATTATAAATCTACATACAATCTTATAGGAGGTAATTTAAATGAACAAATCTGAATTAATCGCGGCTATCGCTGCTAAAACAGGAGAAACAAAAAAAAGTGCTGAAGCAACAGTAAATGCTTTCATCGAAACAGTAACTGAAGCCCTAACAAAAGGTGACAAAGTTCAATTAGTAGGATTCGGATCTTTCGAAGTAAGAAAAAGAGCAGCTAGAAAAGGAAGAAACCCACAAACTAAAGAAGAAATCAAAATACCAGCATCTAAAGCTCCAGTATTCAAAGCTGGAAAAGCTCTAAAAGATTTAGTAAATAAAAAATAAGATTTATATAGATTTGTAATAAAAATATATGAATTCATATAAAGCATGCAGAAGGTCTGTGTGCTTTTTTTGCATGTGGTGTACTTTGTGGCAGAGGAGAGGATATACTATGTTTGTACTTTTTTAAGTAACCTATCTTTATATTATGATACGTTGGAAAAATACGAAAGATTGTTAGAAAATTAGTAGGTAGAGAACCAATATAGATAAAACTAGTTAGCAATATGTTAGCAAATATATAAAATGCACAAAAAATAGAGAGTAAGAATATCGCTATTTCTTACTCTCTGTGGTGCAGATGGCCGGAATCGAACCGGCACGGGAGGTTAAGTCCCGCAGGATTTTAAGAATTTTACGCCATCTGTTTTTTACCATTAGATAACCTACTTTAGTTGTAGTTATTAACCTCTCTAATTAGCTTGTTTGTAAGAGAATTATAACACAAGCATTGATAAATATGCAAGAAAAACAAAAATCTTCTTTTCTAAAATTTTGAATTTGGTGTTAGAACTGTGTTAGAACTTTTGATAGAAGTAACAGTCTAATTTATTATTGATATTTTAAAATCAAATTTTGCATTTTAAGGAAATTGTATTATAGCTATAAAATTATACTCTTCCTAATTTTAAATCGCTACAAAGCGATTGTGAGAGCAAATTAAATAAGAATATTATCGACAAAGTCCGTTTGTAGAATAAAAATCTACAAACGGGCTTTTTTGTCGTGCAAAAGAGAAATGCAACACCTCTTAAAAAGTGTTTGGTGTGATGAGCCGATGCTATAAAGTTCATTCGTATTTGTATAAGCAGTCTAATTATACAAAGTGCGTGAGTGAGATTTTAGAACATAGACTCACAATAATAAAAGAGTATTCGGTGGCAAAACTTGAAATGGATTTGTAATTGTAAAAAGTTTGGGCAAGTATGAACAAAGATACAAAG
>CAKNOI010000035.1 GCA_930990125.1 uncultured Clostridiaceae bacterium
TATATTATCATTTTTCTTCTTTTATGTCAATACTTTTTTTCAACTTTTTTTGAGAATTTTTTTTGAAACTTTTTATAGACTTTTTTAAGGCAGAAATGTCTACAGCAGAATAACTTTTTTGTAAAGTTTCTGCCAAAATTCCCCGTCCCTTTTGTATTATCCTTCTGTTGTACCTATTTCTACTAAAATGACATCCTCGCCAATGCATTTTATGTTTTGCCATGGAATGACTATTTCGTTGTTACCGGAAAATACGTTTCTTAATTTATTATTACCTGGTACAATAATAGAGGTGATGACTCCGTTTTCTAAATCTGCGCATACATCTTGGACATATCCCATTCTTTTTCCATCTACTATGTTAATGACTTCTTTGTGTTTAAAATCTAGACCTTTTCCCCCCATAGGAACCTCCTTATTTACATTTTTGGATTTACTATTCTCTCATACAAAAAAGCATAGATTGCTACATTCTATGCTTTTGGTTTTTCTTTTATGCTATTTATAAATTCTTTTAATATGACTGATGGCATTTTTTTCTAATCTGGATACTTGTGCTTGTGAAATATTCAATTCTTCTGCTACTTCCATTTGTGTTCTTCCATCAAAAAACCTTTTTTCTACAATTTTCTTTTCTCTTTCGTTCAATTTCTTCATTGCTTCTTCTATTGTAATTCTTTCAGACCACATTTCGTCACTGTTTCGTGCATCTTTTACTTGGTCCATTACATAAATGCTATCACTTCCATCATTAAAAACTGGTTCTTGTAAAGAAATAGGATCTTGAATGGCATCTAAACTAAAAACAATTTCCTCTTTTTCTACTCCTAATTCTTTTGCAATCTCTTCTATGGTAGGCTCCTTTTCTTTTTCCTTTAGTAACTTATCACGCACCTGTATTGCTTTGTATGCTAAATCTCTTACCGAACGACTTACTCTTATTGGATTGTTATCTCTTAAATAGCGCTTAATTTCTCCTACTATCATAGGAACCGCATACGTAGAAAATTGTACATTTTGTTCTAAATCAAAATTGTCCATTGCTTTAATAAGTCCTATACATCCTACTTGAAATAAATCATCTGCATTTTCTCCTCTTCCTACAAATTTTTTTATAATACTTAGTACAAGTCTTAAATTCCCTTGAATAAATTGATTTCTTGCTTCTACCTCTCCTTGTTTAATTCGTTTTAGTAACGCTATTTTTTCTTCCGCTGTTAGCACTGGCAATTTAGCAGTATTGACACCTGCTATTTCTACTTTATTCATCACGAAAAAACCCCTTTTTGAACATACTATTCTTCCAATAAAAGTATGTCCAAATGCGCTTTTTTCTATGCAAATATCCTTCGTGCTATTTCGACAGCTTTATTTATCCTGTTTTACTCATAATTTCTTTTTTCATTTTTCCGATAATTTTCTTTTCCAATCTTGATATGTAACTTTGTGAAATTCCTAGCATATCGGCTACTTCTTTTTGTGTTTTTTCGTTACCACTAATAAACCCAAAACGTAATTCCATAATATTTTTTTCTCTTCCACTAAGTTTATCAATAGAAGCTTTTAATAGTCTTTTATCTACCTCATCTTCTAGTCCTCTTGATGTAATATCTGGGTCTGTTCCTAAAATATCAGATAGCAGTAATTCGTTACCGTCTCCATCTTGATTTAGTGGTTCATCAATAGATATTTCTCCTTTTATTTTGTTGTTTCTTCTTAAATACATTAGAATTTCATTTTCGATACACCTAGATGCATAAGTAGCAAGTTTTATATTTTTATCTGTGTTAAACGTATTAATAGCTTTCATTAAGCCTATGGTTCCAATAGAAATTAAGTCTTCTATTCCCACCCCTGTATTTTCAAATTTTTTAGCAATATATACCACGAGTCTTAAATTTCTTTCTACCAAACTTTGTCTTGTTTGTTTAATTACTTCCGGATTTTTATCATTTAGTTTTATTAGTAATTCTTCTTCCTCTTCTGGGCTTAGTGGTGGTGGCAATGTTTGGCTTCCCCCTATGTAATAGATTGGAAGAAATTCCATTTCTTCTTTATTTAAGTATTTTGCATAAATAGTACTAATACTTTCTTTTAACATTTGCAAAATATTCATTTTACCCCTCCTTTATTTTGTCATTTCTTCCTTTTCTATACTTGTTTCTATTGTTTCATTTTGGAAAATATCTAATCCCACTAAAGCTGTATATTTTTTGTTTTTGGTAAAGGAATGCGGATAAATTCCTATCATTACATCAGATAAAATTTTTTCTTCTGCTTCTTCTTTTACAATAGATGCTTCTTCTGCTTTTATTCCTAATAATAGTCCGTTCTGTTTTCCTAATGATTGAAAAGGAATAATTCGTATTTTCGCAATATACTCTCTTTCTTCTAAATTTTGTAAAACTTCTTTCATCTCTCCTTTCATAATATTTTCTATATTATCCAAGATAGCTCTTGGTATAAATCCATCTAAGCTTTCTTTTTCTATGACAATGACAGGGTTTCCTGAAATAGGATCTTGTAATAAATTTCCTGTATCTATCATAGCTGTAAATGTTTTTTCTTTTCCTAATACTGTTAATTTTATCTCGCAAAAACAATCTTTTTTAGAAATTTTACTCTTTACCATTTTAAATGAAATGGTTACGATAATATATCCAACAATGGCTGAGAGCAATGCTATTTTTATAGGGTATGTTCCTGTATATACTCCATTTCTCATAAAAATATCTTGTGGTCTTATCACATAAAGTAAACAGAACGCACAGCCTCCAAATACAAATGATGTTACATAAAAAATTAAAATTTCTTTTAATAGTATTTTCCAAGTTCTAGGCTTAAAAGAGATATACACCATAACAACAGATAACAGTATTTTCATATAAATAGAAGCATACATTTCTAACATATTCATAAGCGAAACAATGGCATAAACTGCTCCCATCAAACTTGCTAGAAATATTCGTATTGCACTTCGTTTTGCTTTTACAATAATTCCAGTTGCCATTAATATAATATAATTCATTACAATATTTTCTAGTAAAACAACATCTACATAAATTATCATATCTGCCACGTTCACCTCCGAAGTAGTTCTATTGTACAACTTTTTTATTTCAAAGTTTGTCATATCTTCGGGCAGAAAAAAAGAAATAATCTACAAATTGTGATTATTTCTTTTCTTAATTTTCATTTAACTTAAAATTTTTATTTCTTTTTCTATTTTCCTATTCCTTTATTCTTTCTTAAGAATGATGGAATATCTAAATCATTGCTAGCATTTGAATTATCTGTTGGGGTTGGGATTTGTCCCAGTTTTTTATCCCATGCTTTGTTTACAATTTCTGCAGGTCCCATGTTAGAGATAGTTTGTTCTTTTTCAAATCCTGTTGCAATAACAGTGATTGTCATATCTTCTTCTAATGTTTCGTCAATAACAGCACCAAAGATAATATTTGCTTCTGGATCTACACTGCGTTGAATTAATTCTGCAGCTGTGTTTACTTCGTGTAATCCTAAGTTGTTTCCACCTGTAATATTGATAATAACTCCTCTTGCACCTTCAATAGAAGTTTCTAGTAATGGAGATTGAATTGCTTGTTTTGCTGCATCTTCTGCTCTGTTTTCTCCAGATGCTCTACCAATACCCATGTGTGCCATACCTGTATTTAACATGATGGTTTTTACATCGGCAAAGTCTAGGTTAACAAGTCCTGGTACTGCAATCAAGTCGGAAATACCTTGTACACCTTGTCTTAATACATCATCTGCCATTTTAAAAGCCTCTACGATGGATGTTTTGCGGTCAATAATTTGTAATAATTTATCATTTGGGATTACTACTAAAGTGTCTACTTTTCCTTTTAAGCTTTCAATTCCACGTTCTGCTTGGGAAAGTCTTTTTTTACCTTCAAAAGTAAATGGTTTGGTTACAACTCCAATTGTTAAAATTCCCATTTCTTTTGCAGCTGCTGCTACTATTGGTGCAGCACCGGTTCCGGTTCCTCCTCCCATTCCAGCAGTAACAAATACCATGTCTGCTCCGCGTAATGCTTCTGCGATATCGGACTTACTTTCTTCTGCAGATTGTGCACCTATATCTGGGTTGGCACCTGCTCCTAATCCTCTTGTGATTTTTTCTCCTATTTGAATTTTGGTTGCTGCTTTAGATAGTGCTAAGGCTTGTCTATCGGTATTTACAGCAATAAATTCTACTCCTTTAATTCCGGAGTCTACCATTCTATTAACAGCGTTATTTCCTGCTCCACCTACTCCAATTACTTTTATGGTCGCTGTTCCATCTAACATTACGTTTTCGTCTATGTCCATCATAAAGTTTATTCCTCCTCGATTTCTATATATTTTTTAAAATTAAAAACAACTATTATGAATAAAAAAATTCTTTAATTCTATCAATTACTTTTCTAAATCCATTTTCTTCGGATTTGGTATCAATACTGCTAGATACTGTTTTTGCAAAAGGTCTTCCTGCAATATAACGGATTAATGCAAAAGCTGTTCTGTAAGCAGGTCTTACGGTACTAATTAATCTACCTGTGGCAAATTTTACTGGAATATTTAAAATAATTTTTCCTGCTACATCGCTTTTATTTATATTGGTAATACCTTGTCCTGTTAATACTACATTATTTACTCTAGATTTAATACCATTGGTTGTAATATCCTTATTTACTAAGGAAAAAATTTCTTCTATTCTAGCTTCTATTATTTCTATTAACTCTGAACTTTTTATGGATTGATTTTTCTTTTCTCCTTTATAGGTATTTAAGATAATAGCATTATCGTTATCAATAAAAGAGCGCATTGCTAATCCATATTGTTTTTTTAGTTTATCTGCTTCTTCTTCTGATATATCTAGTACTAATTCAATATCTTTTGTGATATTGTCTCCTCCTAATGGAATGGTGTTAGCATAAATAAAACTATTTCCTTCAAAAACACCTATGTCTGTATTTCCTGCTCCAATATCTAGTAGCATAATGTTGTCATTTAATTCGTTATTATCTAACACCAAATTACGTTCTGCTAAGCAGGTTGGAACAATGCCATCAATTTCTATTTCTGCCTTTTTAAAAATAGATGTTAGCTGTCTTATGTATTCTTTATCACCTAGTATAATTTGTGCTTCTAATGTAAAATGAGATACTAAGTGTCCCACAGGGTCTAATACTACTTTTCCATCTTCTAATCGAAATTTATCTGGAACAATATCAATAATTGTTTTTCCATCTGGAACATCAATATCTTTTACTTGCATGATGCTATTTCCTACATCTTTTACAGATATTCCAGCATATTTATCTTTGGCGTCTCTTGTAACACTATTTTGTACAATGGTAATATACTTGCCTGGAATGGTTACATAAGCAGAATTGATTTTTAGGTTTGTTTCTTCTTCTGCTTGTTTAATGGTGATGCGGATTGCTTCTGCAATGCTATCTTCACTCACAATTTTTGTTTTCTGCATCCCTTTACATTCTTTACTAGTGCTACAGAGTATTTCAATCTGATTGAAATTGTTGACTTCTCCAACTACTGTACTTACTTTGGAAGTACCAATGTCAATCCCTACAATTATATCACCTATAGCCAAGACTGATTCCTCCATTTTTTGCTTCTATATTTTCTTGATTAAGAATATTATATTTTTTAAAAAAAGTCAATAGGATTCGTTATATTTTTGTAACATTCTTGTAATAATTTCGTAATAAATTTTCTTTACCTTTTTATCCTTTTTGAACTTCCTCTTTTTCTTCTGTTTTTTCTTTTTTTATACTTTTCTTTTGAGACCATTTTTCAATATAGTATCTGCGAATAATAGAAAGATTGGTAAACATCCTTCCTACAAATACTACGATGGCTGCTAAATAAATATCTACATTCAAACGTTGTCCTAAATAGGTAAGTAACATAGAAAGAATAGCATTACCAAAAAATCCAGAAACAAAGATTTTTAAGTCAAAGTTTCCTTTTACCACAGAAGTAATACCTCCAAAGACGGAATCTAATGCTGCTACAATTCCAATTGCTAAATACCCAGAATAAGAATACGGTATGATAGGTGCTACAGTCCCTAGTAAAACTCCTATTAAACAACCAATAATAATGGCAATAAAAATCATGTGTTTTTCCCCCTTTTCTCGTTTTTATTTGTCTTTTGCATATTCTAAATTCATTTCGCCATTGTATGGTAAAATTTCTATATTATTACTTTCCGCTAAGGAAATATCAATTCTTTTATTGTATTTGTTAATAAATCCATCGGTAGAATTTAAATTGCTTTGCAAGGTGGTTTTATTTCCTATTGCTTTTATGACATATGGTGAAGAAATATGGGTACGACTGTTGGCATTAATGAGAATTGCATCTCCCGTTGGAGCTGCTAAATCGGTCATATTAATAATTCTTTGGTCATTAATAGATATTGCTTCTGCTCCTCCATAAACTAAAGTATTAATTAATTCTAGTAACATGTCATAAGTTACGTTTGCTTCTTCTGTATCTTTTAATGTGATAGTAACCCCTTCTCCTTTTACTGCACTTTTACCTAGAATCATATTGGATTGCTCTAACTCTGCGCTTAATAATTCAGATGCCTCTTGGTTTGTTTCTATTTTCGTCTGATACTCTTCTATTCTTGCCGTGGTATCTTGGTATTTTTCTTCTAATTCTTCATATTTATTTTTCCAGTTTGTAATTTCTGCTCTTAGTTCTGATTCTCTCATGTTTTCAATGGCTGTAATATCCGTTTGTTGAATTGTTTTAAACTGAACAAACATGACATATACCAAGATAAAGCACATGATTCCTATGGTTATGGTAATCGTAATTTTCCCTTTTTTCAAAACTTACAGCACCTCTTTTCTATTCTGCTACTGGCTGTATATATTTTGGATTATATACCCCTGTATATTTTGGTATTTCGATATGATTTGATTTTACCATATCAAACTCTAGATATGGTTTAATATAATAATCAATATAACTACCTAACCTGTCTACTGCATTTAAGGTATCTTGATTTCCAATTGCTTGGATAACATATGGCGAATTTAATCGCTTGTTATTTACTTGTATTACTGTTCCAATACAGGTAATAGAAGTATTAAATAAAATTCTTTCTCCATTAATAGAAATTGCCTCTGCGCCAGAATTTTTTAACTCATTTACTATCATTCTTAAGTCTTCATCGTGTACGATGTAAGTACTTGCAGAAGAAACAAGAGAATCTTGTAGGGATTCTAGTGTAACATTAGAATTATCTCTTAGTGTGATGATAACACCTTCTCCTGTCACATCCGTAAGACCAAGCAATGTGTTATTTAATTTTATTTCTTCTTCCATTTGAGAAGAATCACTATCATTTTCTGTTGCCTGTGCTCTTACTTCTTCTAGCTTATTTTCCGCTTCTTCTAAACTATTATATAAATTGTCATATCGTTCTTTTAGTCTTAGTACCTCATCTCTTAGTTCATTTTCCTGGAAAGCAACTTCTGAAGGAGAGCCTAAATTTTCTATTGTTTTTAATTGTATACATATAGCAAATGTTAAAATAACACATACAATTCCTAAAATAATAGCTATTTTCTTTTTAGACATTCTTTCTCCTCCTTTAATCCTATAGAGTGTATTATACTACGTTTTTTTTGCTAAGCGCAATAGTATTTTTTTATTTTACACAATATTCACAAAAGTTTAAGATTCTTTTATACTTTTTCACGGAAATAAACAGAATCCATACCTTCATTTAAAAACAATTCTCCCTCTATTCCTTGTTCTTTTTCTAATATTGTTTTAATCCATAACATTTTGGTACTAAGGTCTTTTTCATCCCCCATATGTACAATTTTCTTTTCCTCGTCTAGATATAAAACAAAATCGTTTTTTTCACTAATATCAATTTGTGTTATTTTATCTCCTATTTCATTGCTTTTTGCAGATTCTAAAATACTAAGCACCACTTCTAATTTTTCCAAATCCTCTTTTTCTAGACGATTTCCTGGTTTTATATTTTCTTCCTTTGTAGAAATCCCTCTTAAAATAGGACTATTTTCTAACTTTTGCTCGCTTATTTCTAATAAATAGCCTTGATTGTTTAGATATACATAGCTATTTACATATTGTAATTGCAAAGTAGCTTGTCTTTCTTCTACTTCAATTTCTACTATATTTGGTAATTCTCGGCGGATTGTCACAGAATTAATATATGGATTTTGTTTGATTTTTTTTATCACATCACTTTTTTGCATTTTAAAAATGTTGTCCCCTATTTTTATTTGTGATAAACTTTGTATTTGTTCTGTTGTAATTTTACTATTTCCTTCTATTACAATATCAGTAATATTAAACAGTGGAGATAGTAAAAAATAGATAAGAGAACCTGCCAGTAAAATGCATAATACCATCCATTTAATAATAGCAAGCAGTAGTTTTCTTCGTTTTAGTGCTTTTTCCTGCTTTGGTGTTAATTTTTTGTTTGTTTTATTGGTTTTGTTTGATTTTTTTTGTTTTTTTGGTTTTTCTTTTACCTTTTGGGGTTGTTCTACTTTTTTTTGCTTATTCTGTTTTTGTTTTTTCTCCTTTGGCGGTGGACTGCTTTTAGGAATTCCTATAATAATTTCTTCTTCCATATTGTAAGCGTCTTCTAATTTGCTAGATACACTTTTGGTAGTATTTTCTTGTTTTTCCTTTTTGGGTTCATTTTTTTTCTTTTTCTTGGTATTCTTTTTTGCTTTTTGAGACGCTTTTTGTTTCTTTTTCTTTTCATTTTCTTCTTTTTCTGCTTGTCCTAAATAATATAAGTCCACACTAGAAGCTTCTTTCCCTTTTTTTGCCAATCGTTTCACCTTCTTTTCTTCTAGGGTAAAAGATACTTTCTCTTACCCTAGTTTTTTTCTTTTACCCTTCTACTACTTCAATAGAAGCACCTAAGTTTCTTAATTTTTGATCTAGGTTTTCATATCCTCTTAAGATATATTCTATATGTTCTACTTTTGTTTTTCCTCTTGCTATTAGACCTGCTGTTACCAGTGCAGCTCCTCCTCTTAGGTCAGTGGACTTTACTGTAGCACCAGATAATTTTCGTACTCCTTTAATGACTGCGGTTTTTCCTTCTACTGTTATTTTTGCTCCCATTCGTTTTAATTCGCCTACATATTTATATCGGTTTTCAAAAATATTCTCAATAATAACAGATGGTCCTTTTGCAACAGTAAGCATTGCTCCAAATACAGATTGCATATCGGTTGGAAAACCTGGATATGGCATTGTTTTAATGTCGACTCCTTTTAGTTTTTTTGGAGCAGTTAGTAAAATTGTATTTCCTTTTACTTGTATCATATTTCCACATTCCTCTAGTTTAGAAAGTATCGGAGTAATATGTTCTGGAACTACGTCTTTTAATAAAATAGTACCTCCAGTAATTGCTCCCATACATAAAAACGTTCCTGCTTCAATACGGTCTGGCATTACTTTATAACTTACCTCTTTTAGTGCTTCTACTCCTGTTACCTTTACTAGCTTGGTTCCAGCACCTTCTATTTTGGCACCCATGGCATTTAACATATTAGCCAAGTCTACAATTTCTGGTTCCATCGCTGCATTGGTAATAATGGTTTCTCCTTCTGCAAAAACAGAAGCCAAAATAGCATTTTCTGTTGCACCGACACTTGGAAAATCAAAATCTATTTTTGTACCTACTATTTTATCACATTTACACCTAATATATCCAGCCTCTTCTTCAATATTTATTCCTAATTTTTTAAAAGCTGCTAAATGTAGGTCAATTGGTCTTGCTCCAATGTCACATCCACCAGGATAAGAAAATACCGCTTCTTTAAACCTTCCTATGATAGCTCCTGCAAGTACTACGGTTGAACGCATCTCACGCATTAAGTGTTCTGGTATTTCGTGTCTATCCATGTGTTTGGAATCTATTTCTATTTTACCATTATTCTTCTTTACTTTACAACCCAAATGTTTTAATATTTCTAATGTAATTCTGGTATCATGAATATCTGGTACATGGTAGAGCTTGGTTGTTTTTCCACTTAAAATGCTGGCTGCAATAATTGGCAAAGATGCATTTTTAGAACCCGATATGGTAACTTCCCCTTCTAGCCTTCTTCCTCCTTCTATTATGTAACTTAACATGTGTTTTTTCACCCCTTCATTTATTTTTATGCTATATTTTATGTAACGTTTCCATAATTTGTGAATAGAAGGGAAATAGTATGAAAAAAGAGAGAACTTTGCATCTTCTCTCTGTTAATTGTTATCTTTTAACATTTTGATCATTTTATCAAAGTCACTTTCTAATTGTTTCATCTCTCTATCTCTATATATTTCAAATTCTTTTTCAGCCTTTTCCATTGCTTCTTGATGAGAAATCTTTCCTTTACCTTCAAGTAGTTTTCTTTTATTTTGTATTATTTGATTATCTAATTCATTTATCCAATCATTCATTGTCATTGCTCTTTGTTCTAATGCTTGAAGTTCTGCAAAATCTAAGAATTGTGAAACTAATAAATTCAATCTTTGTAATTCAATTTCTGAAAGATAATTTTTAGCAATTTTTACATCATCAATTGTAACATAATCGCCTTTAAAATTAGTCATTCCAACAAATGGCTTCTCATTGTCTACTCTCTCATATATAAGTTCAGCTGCAGTATGTTCATGAACTGCAAAATGAAGTTTGTTTTGAACTGTCGCAAAAAATTTTTTGGTCAAATCAGAACGTGGATCATAATCTATTGATGTGGCATATATGTCCGTAACTTGCTGGTAGAAATTTCTTTCAGATGAACGAATATCTCTAATTCTTTGTAATAATTCTCTAAAATATCTATTTCCACCTTGTTTTAATCTTTCATCGTCCATTGTGAATCCCTTTTGCATATATTCGTGAAGTCTTTGAGTTGCCCATACTCTGAATCTTGTTGCTACTTGTGATTGTACTCTATATCCTAATGCTATTATCATATCTAAATTATAATGGTCTATATTTCTTTTAACTTGTCTATTTCCTTCATTTTGAACTGTCAAGAAATTCTTGACAGTTGAATTTATATCTAATTCTTTATCTTTATATATATTGTTTATATGTAAACTAATATTCTGTTTTGTGGTTTTATAAATTTCAGCAATTTGATTTTGAGTTAACCATATATCTTCATCACTAAATTTTACTGATACTTTTGTAATGCCATCTTCATCTTGATAAATTATTATATTATTTTCGTTTTTTTGCATTTTTATTCTCCATTCTATATATTTTCATATCTTATACTTATTTCTTTTATTCTGTTATTTTGATAATTGTATTTCTTTTCTATGTTTTTTAATTACTGTTATATTTATATCATAAATTAAATATTTTATCAATATTTCGCGAAATTTTGTTCTAATTTATTTGTGTTCTTGTTTTATTCTATCGGATATTATATCCGTAAATATTTCTTTATAATCGTCTGCTACATTTGTACTTTTATTATTCGGACTTATAAATACAACAAATGGCAATTTATCTTTTTATTCTTATGTATTTTTACTTTGTTTTCTTCTTCATTCAATAGCACCACCTCTCTTAAAAAATATTCTCCTCATAAATAATTATGATATTTTTTAAGGCATACTAAAAGGCAAGTCATTTATTTTTGTAAATAAATACTTGCTTTTTTATACAAAACAATATATACAATAAAATTTTCAAAAATGCTTATTTTTAAGTAGTTTGAATAGTATAAAAATGTACACAATTTATCTTTTTATGAAAAAACTTTTTATTTTATTTAATATTCTCTTAAAAATACTTTCTTTATATTCTACTATTTGCATTGTTTCATTATTATTTGCAGTTTGACTTTCCTTTGGTTTATTTGCAAATATATCAGTATTATACATTTGCTGTTTTTTCATTTCATTTTTTTGTCTTGCTTCATTCTGCATTCTTATAATTTTAGCTTTCTGCTCTGGAGTTGCAAGATAATCTCTAAATAAATTAAATAGTATTGCTTTTGTTTCTGGTAGCATTGGCTGGTCTTTTAGTTCTAATTCATCCTCTAAAAAGTATTCATATTCTTCACTCCTGTTCACTTTTATTGCTTCAACAACTTCAGGAGGAATCTTATTATATTCTTCTTCATTTAGTTCTTGTAAAATTGTATATACTTCTGTATACGCATTTTTACGATTGCTCATCTAAATTCATTCCTCCTTCTTTTGTTTTTTCTACTAATTCTTTTAATACAGCATCTTCTCTGTCAGACATTTCTATATCTGTTAATGAACTAATTGATGCCTCAGCTATTTCTTTGGATGTTCTTGATTTTTTTTCTAAACTAATTCCTAATTTTAATAATTCTTCTACTTGTTCCTCGGTTGGTCTTTTTACGGTTCCTTTTCCTCTAGATGCTAGGGCTATGTTATTCTTTTGCATTCCTATTTTCTTCATTGAATCTAACCCTATTTCTTCTAATTTTTTTCTACTTATTCCTGATTTCTTTGCTAATGTTTCTATTGTATCTTTCTGTGTTAATTTTGATATATCCACTCCTATTGATTGTAATATTCTTAATGTATCTAAGAACTCTTGTATACTATCTCTCTTTTTTAGGTTAATACCCATGCTCTCTAGCTTTTCCACTTGTTCCTCGGTTGGTCTCTTTGCGGTTCCTTTTCCTCTAGATGCTAGGGCTATATTACACTTTTGTATTCCTATTTTCCTCGTTGAATCTAACCCCATTTCTTCTAATTTTTTTCTACTTATCCCTGATTTCTTTGCTAATGTTTCTATTGTATCTCTCTGTGTTAATTTTGATATATCCACTTTTATTGATTGTAATATACTTAATGTATCTAAGAACTCTTGTATACTATCTCTCTTTTTTAGGTTAATATCCATGCTCTTATGTAAGAACTCTTGTGTACCACCTCTCTTTTTTAGGTTAATACCCATGCTCTCTAGCTTTTCCACTTGTTCCTCGGT
>CAKNOI010000036.1 GCA_930990125.1 uncultured Clostridiaceae bacterium
ACATCGTCATTTAAAGTTATATTACTATTACTACCTGTTGCATTTTCGTACAAAGTTACCTTCTTTTCTTTTTCCTGCCATTCTCCCCACGTTACATTCTTGAATCTTTCGTATTCAGCAGTAGTAGTCTTATAAGTTTGATACCCTACATTGTCATTTACCATTTGCGTAAATACATATCCATTTGTTCCATTGGCTTGAGGTGGCTTATTTATCGCAGAGGCGGATGTGTAGTAATATGAAGTGTTATTTATGTCGTTTAAATCTTTGTAATACACTACGCTTTGACTAACTAAATCTGTCTGCATTTTATTGAGATTATGAGCAGTAACTGGCACCCCTTCTTTTGTTATATTACTTGGGTCGTCTTGTAGTTCTAAATTAAGTATCTCTTGTGTATCTAAATTCTTAAATACCTTTTTTCTTGGATTTACATATTCTCTATCTTCCCAATTAACCATTTATTCTTCCCTCCAATGCTGTTATTTTTTCTTTTAAGGACTCTATTTCTTTTTGTTGTTCTTGATTACTCTTCCATAGTAATCCGATAGCACTATATAGAACTATTGCAGTATTTTCTTGATTTGTTATTTCATCTGGTGTTCTATAATTCTTTCCTATAATAAAGCCAATTTGTTTTTTGTCTGTATCTTTTTCTGATTTCAAGTTATATTCATAAATATCTGAATTTCTTATTATTTCAGAAGCATTCTTTTCGTATTTTTTTATGTTTTTCTTTATACTTTCTAACGATGTTTGATTTACTTTTGGAGACTCTACTCCATCAGGATATATGTTAGTGCTAGTTGTTTGATTAGAGACTGTGAGACTTGCATTGTTTGTAGACGTGCCCATTACAACGCTATTAGAACCTGTAGTGATTCCCATTAATGCCGAAGTGGTAAGAAGTGCTATGTTCGCTTCGGAGCTTCCTCTGCTTCCTGCAATCCATTTAGATGACATCCTAAAAAAATTGTTTTCATTATTTTTTTCATGAATCAAAATTCGAGGAGCTGCTTCGCTTGCTTCGTCTGTTAATTCTATATTTCCCCCCGTTATATTTGCGTTGCTTGCATTCAAATTTCCATTTTTATCTACACTAAAATTTGTACTTTTGATAGTGATATTATCACTAGTTAAATTAATTTCTTTTCCTTTTAAAGATGTTTTATTTGCATCGATAGTTACTTCTTCTGGAGATTGATTAATCTTAGAAATCACTTCATTGTTTCCTACCTTTTTGCTTACTTCTGTACTAATATTATCAGTAGTTTGTTTAATTTCACTTTTTGCTGTAGTCAATTCTGACTTGGTAGCATATGATTCAGAAACTGTGGATGTAATCTCATTTGCTTTTTGATTAATTGCAGAGTTCATCTCTGTTGTCGTTGAATAATCCTCTAACTTGCTATTAACACTGCTGTTTATTTCATTAGCTTTTACATTAATAGCAGCATTCATCTCTTCTGTTGTACTATATCCTTCAAATTTCTGATTTACACTTAATTCAATGCTTTGTGCAGTTTGGTTGATAGCACTATTCATTTCTCCTCTTGTGGCAAAGGTGTTGTTGAAATCATTGTTAATTAAGTATTCTGCATAGAATTTATTTCCTGTCATATCTACTAGGTAAATGTAATTATCTCCTTCGAAAAGTTCTATGTTTATATCAGGAATTGGCTGTTTGATTGGTTCTGGTAAAACAGACAATACATTAAGGTCAGACAATGAAAGTCTACGCATTACATAATCTTCGTCTGGTGTAATAATTAAGCTATCGTATACGTTTCCTTTAACTCTCAGCTCTTCTATGTCAACAATATATTCTTTTTTCTCTGAACTTGGATTAGTTCTGCTTTGTTTATCTACTATTATCTTATATTGCCTTTAAATTACCTCCATATTTGGATACAAGTCTTCTGATGGATATAAGTCTGCACTCGGATATAAATAGTTATTATATTCTTTCCCACCTTTGATTTCTAAAAGTAAAACGTCTGCTTGCTCCGCTTCTGTAATATGTAATTCTGTTATTCCTTCTGATTCTCTTTTAAAATCAACAGTATTTTCTACTTTTTGTGAGATACTATCTACATCTTGTTCTATTTGTGTTAACTTCTCTTCATACTGTGATTGTTCATCAATAATACTTGTTATTTTTCCATTAATTTTATCGACTTGTAATTCCGTTTTTCTTTTCCATGTCTTTATATCAGATGTATTCTTATACATGCTTTGAGTTTTTGATAATGCTTTGCTTTCTATTACTCCTGAATACGCTCCATTATAACTAAATTCATGATTCATAATATATGTGATATATTCGTTGTTATTTTTATCAATAACTTTTATTTTATCTCCCAATTTAAGCCATGGATAACCATAATATTGAATCTTTACTGGTAAATAAGTTAATCCTTTTATTGCATTAAACATCTTGTCAATTATTAATTCTCTTTGCTCTTGCGAATTTAAGAAATAATTATCTGATATTGTTATTTGGCATCTATTAGTATCTGTAACTCCAACATCTTCTCTTACACTTTCTTCTCCGTCTACTCCATTATTCATTTGTATCTTAAAAGAATTTACTGGTCCAAATATATTGTTAGGATTAAACTCCATATAATTATTTCCATCTATTGTCTCTATTGGCTCTCCCACTATATCTAAATTTTTAATATATAATTTTTCTTCATCTATAACTGCAATACCTAAAGCTATCTGAGCAATATTAGACAAAACTATTCTACAACTTTCTCCATTTGTAAATGGATTACCTTGAATCATATAGTCATTGTTTAAAAAATCTCTACTTCCTAATGTGAGTCTTACCTGATTGCATAAATCTTGTAAATAATCATCTGTCCTTATAGGATATTTTACTCTATCTACATAAGGAGTCTCTAATTTCATCATATAGTCATATCCTATTAATGCTGTATCTGCAGAAATCTCTTCTACATCTGGTTTTGGTATAATATAACTATCTAAATTTTGATATTCGATTATTTCTCCTACTTCTACTCCAGTTTTTACCGATATTGTTTTATTTTCTAACTGATAATTTCCATCGTCTATAATTTTCACAGTTACTTTTTTAGAAACTGTACTTCCTATAAATTTGTCACTAGTATAACTCTGAGCTTCTATGTTAAATTCTTGTAAATCATCATTTTCTGTTATATCCTCATTGTCTTCTTTTATATGAAGAGTTGCATATTTTAGAGAACTCACATTCTTTTTACATTCTTGTTTAAATTCATCACTTACCCTTATTATCACCTACAGTTCTATTAAAGATAACTCTGTTCCATCGTATATTTTCCCAAATTTTTGCCAATCACCTAGCATTGATACTTTTCTATCTCCTCTATAGCAACTAATAGTCTGATACGTACCTGTATATGGATTGAAGAATTTTACAGGTATTGCCCTTCTAGGAATATGACTGAAAAACTCTGTTAATTGTGCTTGTAATGCTGGTGTTGTTCTTAAAATAATTTTATATTTTGTATTTACATAGCTCAATCTCATTGTTCCTTTTGCATTTCTACCTGCTTCTAAACTAATATCATACTCTTCTACATCATATCCTTTAATAAAATCAGGAGAATATCCTTCTATTTCTATTAAATTTCCCGGCACATAAGATGTGTCAATATGTTGTGTTATAAATGACCTTTAGATATCCTCCTTTATGCTAGAACAGGAAATGGACTTTCTCCTGTTTGAATAGCGTAAGATTCTGCACCTGCTTGTACAGCTTTAAATATTCCATCCTTATCTGGTTTTACATTTATATCCGCTCTTATTCCTTGTGTTCTCATTGCACTTACAAAAGCATTATAGCAAGCATTTGCTATTTTATCTGTTATATTACTATCTACATCTACTTGACTCTGTGTTGATACGTTACCCGTTATTTCGTTAAAATCCACAAATTGATTGGTGTCTATTGTAAAATCACTTGCTCTTACTTTAATGCCTTCATTTAAATTATCAATACTTGAGAATACGCTCTTAGATTCTTCTTTAATTCCTTCTGCCACTCCTAATGGAATATACTTTCCTACCATACTTTTCATTAATTTTGATGGCGACCTTATAACTAAATCTTTTCTAAATAGTCCAACTATTCCCGTTGTCACCTGTGATACTGCATCTCGTATATTGAAATTATTTTTATTTTCCCTTATTCCTTGTGCTACACCATTTACAATTTGTTTCCCTTCTTCTGTTGTATCTATACTTCCAATTCCTTGTTTGACTGCATATCCTAACCCTCTGGCTGCTTCCTCTGCTGTCCATTCATGATTATTTATTGCATCTACACATGATTGCATTCGTTGTCTAGTTGTTTCATCTAATCCAGATAAAGCTTTTTCATAGGCATATTTATCATTTTTTGCCAAATCTGCCCATCTTTGTATTTGTTCCGGACTAAGAGATTCTACGTTTGAAGTTAATGTTTCAATCAATAATCTCGTTTCCTCTGGCAAAGAAGAAAGGGCTTGGTCAAAATCATCTTTAGATTTTTGTGCTAGATTTTTCCATGCATTTACCATTTCCGGTGTCAAAGTTTCAGTAACAGAAATTGTAGATAATATCTTAGATTGTGTTTTAGGTTCTACTTGACTAATTGCAGTTAAAAAGTTTTCAGAAGAGTTTTTTGCCATATCTGACCATTTTTGTTGTAATATTGGTGACCAATTGTCTATGGTTGTAGATTGTGCCAACATAGATGTTTTTTGTATATCATCTAACTCATTATAGGCTTTCTCCCATTGCTCTGTACTAGTATTAACTATTTCTTGTAACTTTCCAGTAGAGATTTGTTGTTGCGTTACCATTTCTTGGCTTAAAGTTCCTGTATCAGCAATTATATTATCTGTTAATTTTTGAGAGTAATAATTGGTTTCTTCTATTCCTTTTTCCCAATCTGCTACTGTCTTAGAATATTGGTCACTTGCGTCGATATAATTTTGTATGATTTGTTTATAATTTTCGTTATGTGTTAATGTCCAATCACTTAGTCCTTCAGCCATCAAATCGTTGTACTCTTTTTCTGCTTTTGCCATGGCTTCTTTAGTCTTTATTCTATCTCTATCTAATTTGATTTGCTCTTTAATGGATTCTTTGTATAACTCTGTTATTGCAGTTTGCTCTGCTTCTTTTTTCTTCGTTTCTATCATTGATGCTATACTTTCTTGTAATTTACTATAACTGTCTACGACTTCTCCGTTCTTTGTTATAATGTTACTATTTAATTCGTATTCTGTACCTAAGGCACTATTTAATTCTCCTAGGATAAAGTTTACTCTTTCTTCATTTCCTTCTTTTACTCTACCATTGACATCTACAAGTCCTTGCAATTGTTGTGATAATCTATTAGCATATTCAGCCTCTACTAATTGTTCTTCATAAGTATCCTTTATCGATTTAACTGTTGCTTCATGAGCCTTTCTGTTGCTATCTATTTCTTCTGTTAAAGATTTAATATCATCTGTTAATGTTGTTGTTGGTATGTTTAAACTTTCAATTCCATCTTTATATCCCATAAATGCTGTTATAGCTGATGTTGTAAAACCTGCAATACCACCTATTACCATTCCTACAGTTCCAAACTGACTACCTGCTAAAACTCCACTTGCTGTAGCTAATCCTAATCCTGCTGTTAATTTTCCAATTGCTTCTGTAGTTCCAATTGTTCCCGTAGCAAAATCCTTCATTGTTGCATTTGTTAAAGCACTGCCAGCTGTTATTCCTGCTAATCCAGCCACTACAGTCCCTGCTTTTAATGCAAACCCACCCATTGTACTTCCTGCTGTAGCTACAGTCGCAGCATGTTTTCCTACTACTCCAGTAGAAGCACTTACTGCTGCCGAAAATCCTGTCATTCCTAATGTAGCATTTCTGATGTTTTGTATAATGTTTACACCAAATAGTCCATTTATTGCTACACTAAGTGAAAGTACTCCTTCTAATGCTCCTAATATAATTTTCTTTATATCTCCTGTATTAATTCCGTCTAAGAATACTTGCACTCCCTGTATGCCAAGCATTAGTCCGAATCCTACTTTTAGTTTGTTTCCCAAGGTCATTGTTTTTCCTAGCTTAGTGGCTTTTAAAATACTAGTAATACCAAATGCTCCACTAGTAGTCCCTAGTAGGCTCTCTAAAATTGTAAACAAATCAGCTTCACCATCTAGCCAATGTTTAGTACCTTTATATTGTGCAAAAAGTCCAGTTAATAATAGTGTTAATCCAAAAGCTATTTGAAAATTTTGCTTTCCTTTTAATATTCCTAAGTTTTTTAATAAATTTGTTACTGTACTAGATACTTTCCATGTTCCAATAGCAATGCCTATTGCACCTGCAACATCTAATATCTTTTCAAAGTTAGTTAATCCTTCTTTTAATTTCCATGTACCATTGTCATCTCTCTCAAATCCTAACCAGTCTAACATTTTGTCTCTAATTTCAGTAGCTTTATTACTAACACTATCCATTAAATTATCGTATCCCTTTAAAGCATCCAATAATCTTTGGTCTATTCCCGCATTAGATGTACTACCAGAACTACCTTTTTTAGAGTCCGTGTCTAATGAAATGTTGTTTATTTCATCAAATCCCATTAACTGTGATTTGAGTTCTTTTGCTTTTTTACTTGCTGTTCCTAAATCATCTGCTAAGTCATCCGTTCCTACACTTGAACTTATATTTACAGGTTGTTCAAAAACTTCAAATCCAAACAACTTTGCAACCATCTTAAGTAATTCATTTATTACCATCATGACAGCATTTACATATGGTAAAATTCCTCCAAGTATTCCTTGCCATAGATTTCCCATATTCCTTTTGAATGCTGTAACCTGTGCATTAAAAATTCTTAATTGGTTAGCTGGAGATTCCATTGTACGTGCAAAATCTCCTTGTGCAACCTGTGCTTGTTTTAACACAGCAATATATCTCAATACAGTCTTTTCTGCTTGTGACATATTCCTTATGCTTTCTGTTATTCCTAATGATTGTGCTATAGGTCTTAAAGATTGTTCTGTTATATCTAATCCTAACTCTCTTAAAGGTTCTGTTTGCCCTGCCAAACCAGCTCTTAATTTTGTCATTGCATTTTCTGTATCTATGTTATACAAAGAAGCTAAATCATAGCCTAGCTTTGTCATATTTTCAGATAAAATATAAGCATAATCTGCACTTAATCCCATTGACTTAGTCATGGAATTAAAAAGTGCTTGATATCTCATACTTTCTTCAATATTTACTCCTAATTTTTCTTCTAATCTCTCTTGAAAATCAATAGCCTTTTCATAATATTGATTTAATCCTTCTAATCCTTTCCCCATTGATACATTAAAAAGATTGACTGTTTCTGTATACTTAATACTTTCATTAGTCATCTCTTTTAATGTACTTAATGTCTGTTTTGCTCCAAGATAAATTGCACTAAAATTAATAGTCTTTTTTATAGTATTTGCAATACCTGAACTTTGTTTTATTTGCTTATTAAAATTAGACAAGCCATTATTTTTTGAAAAACTATTTAGCTTTACTTTTAGGTCTGTAATACTTGTTTTTAATTGATTTATACCTTGTAATGTTTCTTGTACATTTATTGCTATTATATTCTCCAGTGTTTGACCTTCTAAATTAGCCCTTCTTTTCACTCCTTTGCATGTCTAGTATTGCTTTGCTTTTTTTCATTCTTTCTTTAATTTTTTGCGCAACTTCCAATTTTCTTTCTCTTTCCGTTTTAGGATTAGTATTTAGTTCTATCGGATTTTCTAAATATTTAGGATTTTTACTTAATGCGCCTGCAATAGCATTGAAATTATATAATCCTTGTAACCAAGATTGGAAATTTATTATTTCTCTTTGTGTCTCTAATTTTTGCTTTTCTTTCTCTATATACACATTTCGGTATGCCCATAGCAAGTCTGGGTCATCGTACCAAAATTCTTGCAAAGGCATACCGAACTTGAATTGCTAATGGTATTAGATATTTTTTAAAAAATTGTTCTAAACTTTTTATTTGTTCTTCCCCATTTGGATTTTCTACATCTCCACTATTGGAAGTTCGATTGTTTTCTTCTTTCCATTTGGGGCTCCTGAAAAAGCACTATATTGTTCATAGATAAATTTTGTTATTTGTCCTACATTTGCTTCTTCTGTATCTGATGTATGTTCATCAATATACTCATCTAATATTTTATTACATTCTGCTAATGTAATATCTGGATGTTTTTCTAATAAACCTAATTGTAATAACTTAGCAGTTCCTTCGACTGGTGCGTTATCAAATTCCTCTAAGGCTTTCATAAATCCTTTTCTTTCTGCTTTTAAAACAGAAGCTCTATTGGAAAAACCTATAAAATATTCTTTTCCTTTAATGTCTAGTTTCATAAATTTGCTCATACTAATTTACCTCCATCATTTTTATTATTCTGTTGCTAGTAGTGCTGTAACTTCCTCATCATCTTTATCAACTATGTCTGTAGGTGTTATTACCAATGTTGCTTCAATCGCACTATTTAATGAAATAGCATTTTTTCTAGTTGTAGCACTACCAGTAATTAATGTACCTGTGCCATCTGGGTATACTACTAAAAAGTCATGAATTGTTACTCCATCAGCATATGGTTTTACTTTTGTAAAATAATTTTCTTTGGTATAGTTGTACGTAAAGGATTGTGATGGACTGTCTTCTCTACCTGCTACATAAGCTTTCTTTTTTCTTTTTAGTGTTGTAACTTCTATTTGTTCTGGGTCTGCACCTGTATCTGGTGTATCTTTAATTTCTACCAATTCTTCAAATTTGCTTAATTCATTCTTGACATATAACATTGTACCAATGTCAGCTTGTCCAATTATTTCGTCCCTTTAAATTACCTCCTATAAATAATATTATTTTTTATTTTGCCAGTAAATCTTATTGTTTCTCTAGCTATATTTATGTCAGCATTAGGAATAGTTTTAGGTTCTCCTCCTAACAGCTTATAATATTCTTCAAATACGTCATATACTAACTCTTCAAGTTCTCTCATGATTGTATTTTTTGAAACCTTTTTACTTCCAATGCTTTTATCTGTTGTGTAAATTTCTATTTCAAATATTACTTGATATTTAGGTTCTCCATATTTCAGTGTTTCGTCTTCTAAAATAACTTTACATTCTGGAATTATTACTAATGGAAATATATCACTTTCAGTAGGTGCTGTTTTAAATACTTCTGGACTATATATTGACTTTTGTTTTATGTACTGTTTCGCATGTTGAAACATATTATCATATATATCTGGTCGCATCTCATCTTCCTACCTCTCTTAGAAATTCTTCTCTTGCTATTTTGGGAAACAGTTCTTCTGCTTTTTCTAAAGCTCTCCAAAACTCTTTACTTGCTGGTTGTCCTTTTGTCCATCGATATTCTCCGTTTTCTACTGGATATACCCAACCTTTTTCTCCATGATTATTTACATCATATTTCCAACCTGCTTGTTGTAATGCTTCTGCAATGTGTGGATTTTGTGAACCTACAATTCCTGTACCAAACTCTTTAAATTGAGCTTTTTTTTCTTTATTTTCAATCCCTGCTATTGCTATATTCCCATCTAATGTTGCTCCTATTTTTGTAGTTTCTTTATATCCTTTTACATTTGATACGTCTTTCAACATTTCATCTGCTAACCTATCAGCTGTTTTTAATGCAATGTTAGGGATTTGTTTTCTCTTTAACTTCTCTAAATCCTTTATCCATTCATTTATGCTTTCTACTGATAATTGCCTTATAAATATTGGCATACTATCACCTACTTATTAGGTAATTTTTCAAAATAAATTGCTATTTTTTTATTTTGCTCTCTTACGCTATCTATTTTATAATTTGCCTTATCTCCATTTATTTGCTCACCTTCTGGTGTTATTCTATCTAAATATGCTAAATCCTTTTCTTTAAATTTTCCTAGATACTTATCATAATCAAGTAATACTTTTTGCATTTTTTCTACTTTTTCACCATATTCTGCAATATCACTTTCTCCACTTAATGACTGTATATTTTCTTTGCCTATATATTCAGGTTTAGCATATGTTGATATTTTATTGCCCTCATCATCATATTCGTCTTTCAAAAAACTCGCTATATATAAGTCTTTTTTCTTCCATTTGCTTCTCATTGTGGAACACCTGCCTTAGCTGGTGGTAATTGGCTTAGTAATCCTTCTGAAAGACCTGCCTTACCATAACTTTCACTTAAGCCATTTTCTGAATATGATGTTAGGTTTTCATCTCCATCTAAATTATACAATTCGATAGCACAATCTGTTTGCCAATTTCTTGCTCTATCATCTGGCAATTCCACTATTTCTCTATCAAATGGATAGACTAGGTTAAGGTATCTATTTTTAGCACTTTCAAGACAATCTTTAAAATCTTCGTCTTTACTACTATCTACAGAACTACCAAGAATTTTTCTTCTCATCTTCTCTAATTGCTGTTGTTCAGTTATCATAACCTAGTCCTCCCTTCTATAATAGTTTGACTTATGCTCCTGCTCCTCCTGTTGGAAACTCGCTAGCATTCATTACATATACTTTTCTTCCTTCTGGTTTAGTAAATGTAGTAGAAATACCTGTAATTTTTGCATGATATAGTTCATTTGCATAATCTAAACCAAATTGTCCAAAGATTTGATATTTTTCTCCTGCACCAGTTTTAGCAAGTAATTCTCTAAAGAAGTTTCCTTTTCCTGGCACTATCATTTCAATTGGTCTGATTACGTCAAAATTTACAAGTAATGCTGTTCCTGCTGGTAAGAATTGTCCTAACATTAAATCAATTTCTCCCATAGGCATAATTAATTTTGTAATTTGGATTCCATTTTCATTTCTTGATTGTGGAACTATTGTTAATCCATTATCAACCGCACTTGCATTGACTTGATTTAATGTCACTCCGTCTATTAATAGAGTTAATCTACTAATGTCTCCATTGCTATTATAAACTTTTTCCATAGCTTCGTTGACCATCCAAATATCTAATGGTTTATTTCCAGCTGCTACAGTGTTAGTAGTAATAGCTTCTACCATGCCTCTTGTTTTGTTTATTGTTTCATCTGTTGTAGCTTTATTGTATTTACCTTGAATACATGTCTTTTCAATACTTCTTGCTATTTTCTTTAATTTGTTAGATGTTTGGAAATCTAATTCGTTTCTTGGATTTGCACTTTGTCCAGCAATGTTAGCTCCTGATAAAGTTCCCATATTAGACATCTTAGCATAAGAAATTCCTATACTTTCTTGAAATATTTGTGTTACGTTGGTATTTTGTTTTCTTGTAATTAATGTTGCATCTGGTGCTGTTAAAGATGCTTTCTCAGAAATAGCTGGTATATCTCCTTCTTCTGATGTATAGTCTTGTCCTAAAACAAACTCTACTGAATTTGAATATGCTGTTTTTCCAGCTATCATACTTAAAAATGGTGTTCTTTCATTTCCTTTGTTAAATAATGCTCCACTATAATTAGGTGTTGCAAAACTCATTGCAATATTATCTGCCCTTTAAATTCCTCCTCTTAAATACTTTTTTGTTCTTCTTCTGCTACTAATCTTTGATAATAAACAATATTGTTCATATCATTTTTCTTGATAGCTTCATCTAATAATCTTTGATATTCTTCTTTTTTTGTTTTTGAAGAATATCCACCATTTCCTGATGATGGTGGTGTTGTACCATTTATAATATCTTCTTTCATTTTGTTTGCTACCTCACTTTTTTGTTTTGTAATAGTAGCACATATTTTTTCTGCCAATGATTTTGTTTTTTCTTCATCAATGCTTACTATATCTTCTAAAAAATCTTGGTAATCATCTTTCTGTAATCCTGCATTTGCAAAAACATTCATAGCTGTTGACTTGCTTAATCTCATTAAAGCATTGTTATATTGTTCATCTTTTTTTCTTATTTCTTCTTGTTTTTTCTCTTCTTCTGTCATTTTTGATTGCTTATATGTATCATATTCAGCTGTTAAATCCGCAAAAGCCTTATCTTTATTAGCTAATGCTTCTTTATTAGCTTTTCTTTCTTCTGCTACTGTTGTAGCAGGCACATATAAAGCATTTACTGCTTTTTGTATTTCCTCTGCTTTTTTTGTGTCGTCTAATTCTGTATTAGACAATATTTTTACTAATTCCTCTTCCATCTTCTCTTCCTTTCTCTACACCTTCCCCATTTGTTTCCGAGTGGGTGCTCGTATTGGTGCGGTCGGTGATGCCCTCATCGACTAAGGTATTTTCTTTTTGGTTTGAACTTTGCTTCCAAAGATTTTCGCCATAATATTCTTTTGCCTTTTGATATACATCATTAGGGTCTGAGAATAATCCACAAGTTACAAACGCAA
>CAKNOI010000037.1 GCA_930990125.1 uncultured Clostridiaceae bacterium
GATAGAACAGAAATTTTAAGAAAAAACATGATATAAAACACAAGTTTATTTTTATTTCAATTTTGTATAATGTATATTTTAATACCAAATGAAAAAAGATTAAATACCTCCTAAAAAGGATGAAAGGTATTTAATCTTTTTTTTACCTTTTCCTTGAAAAAAAGAAAGACTTAGTATATACTTTTTAAGAAGATAAAAAAAGAAGGAGTTTTTACTTTGAGAACAAAAAAAGCGATATTAACAATTCTTTCCGATATTCTTCCACAAATTTTACTGGCAATTATAGGATTAGTGAAATCTCACTTTTTTATTGCAAATTTGGGAACGGATGTCAATGGATTATATACAAATTATTCACAAATCATGAGATATATTACCATTGTAGATGGTGGACTTACTAGTGCTATTTTATATCGTTTATATAAACCAATTGCAGAAAAAGATGATGAAACGGTTAGCCGTATTCTTTCACGGTTCTCGCGTCATTTTTCAAGTGATTGCTGTCCTTATCTTTATTATTGGTACAATAGTATCTTTTTTAGTGCCATTTATTATTAAAGACAATCCTTTTAATTATTGGTATGTACAAGGTACTTTTATGATATATTTGATTAGTAGTGTGTTTTCCTATTTTACAATAACGAATCAAGTAATTTATGAGGCACATCAAAGAAAATATATTACCAATATGGTAATACAAGGGATTGCCGTAGCAAAAGGAATTATAGAGATTTTTGTTATTATGGCAGGACAAGGATTAGTAGGAATTTTAGTACTACTTGCTGTATCCAATTTCTTATCTAGCCTTATTATTTATATTATTTCTAAAAAATCTTTTCCTAATATTCAGTTTAAGAAAAAAGAAAAGAGTTTTGAAATATTATCTGATGTTAAAAGTTTGTTGGTACATAAAATCGGAACCATTGTTGCTTATAATGTAGATACTTTAATTATTACTATTACCAAAGGACTTACCTATACATCTATTTATAGTCAGTATTTATATATTACAGATAATGTTGGAAATATTGTAAGCAAAATTGGAAATTCTGCTATTGCAGGAGTAGGAGACTTAATTGCCACAGATAAACAAAAAGCATATGGATTATTTAAAGAATATAATGCACTTTCTTTTTTTATTGCTACTATTATTTGTGTACCATTGGTGTTAGTTATTAATAGTTTTATTCAAATTTGGCATGAAGGAAGGATTGAAACTTCGGTTTTATTAGCGATTGCCTTTATTTTGAATTTATTCTATACCATTATTCGAATGCCAATTAATACCTACATGAATTCAGCAGGATTGTTTAAAGAAACAAGGTTATGTCCTATTATAGAAAGTGTTGTAAATCTTGTTTTATCTTTTATACTGATTCAGATAATGGGATTGCCAGGAGTACTTTTTGCCACTTTTATTGCTTATTTAGTTTCCGACTACTTTATTAAGCCTATTATCATCTATAAACAACTTTTTACAACTTCAGCAAAAAAATATTACCAAATCAATATGTTATATATTGGGATTATTTTAGGCTTAACCATTCTATGGAAAGTACTATTTCCGACAGCTCCAACTGATTCCTATATCCATTGGTTTCTTTACTCTGCCGTATTATTTATTGTAAATTTATTGGTAGCACTAGTGATTTATGTTGTATTAAAACAAGCTTATTTCTTAAACCGATTAATGGATATGTTTAAAAGAAAATGGAGAAGGGGAGTAAATGGATGAAGGTAAGCATTATTGTTCCCGTATATAATGTAGAAAAATATTTGGAAAGATGTTTAACAAGTATTATAGAACAAAATTTGAAAGATTATGAAATTGTAATAGTCAATGACGGAAGTACAGATGGTTCTTTACAAATCATACAACAATATCAAGAAAAATTTCCTACCATTATCCGTTGTTTGCAAAAAGAAAATGGAGGAATATCTTCCGCAAGAAATATGGGGCTAGAAGCTGCTATAGGAGAATATATTACTTTTTTAGATAGTGATGATTATTTAGAGAAGGATTCCTATGCAAAAATAGAAAAAATAGCAGAAAAAGGAAAATATGACATCATTTTGTTTGATGCCTATAAAGTACAAGAACAAACTAAAGAATATTATCCGGCAAATCCTAAAATAAAGCAGGGAGAAATAACCAAAGAGGAATATATGCTTTCTTTGCCTTGTGTCTGGAATAAATGGATAAAAAAAGAATGTTTTGAAAAAAATGGAAAACTAAGATTTTCTACCGCTGTGACAATAGGGGAAGATATCACGGCTATGCTAAGTTTAGCACCAATAGTAGAAAAAATATACTATCTTCCTATACCGGTAGTATGTTATGTACAAACTCCGGGCTCTTTAATGCGCAAAAAGGGATATCAAGAAAGAAGAAAACAGGTAATACAAGCCCTTCAGGAGTTAGAAAATAATTTACAAGGAAAATACACACAAGAAATAGAATATCTGTATTATGAACATGTGTTGGTAGAATTGTCTTTGTATTTATACCAATATGAGCATTATACAGAAATCAACCAAATAGCAGATTTTATGAAATGTCACTTTCCAAATTGGAAGAAAAATCAATATATACAAAAGGCAGGAAAAAAGAAAATGCTATATGCAAGCCTTTTTTATTATAAAAAATATAGCATGTTACAAAAAATGCAAAAGTTAAAACATATATTTAGGAGGAAACCAAATGTCAAATAACATAAAAAGTTTTCTAAATAAAACAAGAGTAGAAACAATATTATTAGTGTTTTTTATTTTACAACCAGCAATTGAAATTTATCGAGCTTTTTTAGAGGATACTATCAGTATAGGACCAATTGCATTAGAACAAATAATTAATATTTTATTTGTGGCATTCTTTTTTATTCTTACGGTATATAAATTAATTACAGAAAAGCAGAAAAAGAAAATAATACTATATGGTGTATATCTTGCCACAGTTTTAGTTTATATGATACTACACTGTTGGAATTGCAGTCAATTTAAGGAAAATATCTATTCAGCAGCAGAGATTAACATAGTAACAGAATGTTATTATATTCTAAGAGCATATGTTATGCCAGTTGTATTAATGCTATGTATTTACGAACTGGGTATGTCTAATAAAACTTTTTTAAATATTATTAAAATCGTAACATTTGCTATTTCTGCTTGTATTGTGATTACAAATATTTTTGGGGTATCTTTGGTATCTTATAGTTTGGAAAATGAAAAAATTAAGGGAGGTATTACTACTTGGTTTGGACTAACATCAAGTCAAAATGACTTAGAATTGTATACTTCTAAAGGTTGGTTTTATTCTGCAAATCAAATAAGTGCTTTACTTTTTTCACTAGCGCCTATTATTGTGGCAGAAGTAGTAAAAAAGACAAATTGGAAAACCGTAGGGTTACTAGTATTACAAATGGTTGCCATGATTATGGTAGGAACAAAAACCTCTGCTATGGGAATTTTATTAGTATGTATTGCTATTATGCTATATGCTGTTGGTTTACATATTTTAAAATGGGAAAAGGCAAAAAGTCTAGTATTTATACCAGTACTAATTATTACAGTATTAGCAGGCTTTATGCTGTATAATGTATCACCAGGTAGATTACGTTATGGAAATTTTGTAAAAGTAGAACAAGAAGAAAGAGAAGAAGCACAAGACAAGCCAGATAATACGATATTATCGGAAGCAGACGCACTACAAAAATATGTAGAAGAAAATTATTATTACTATTATATTAGTGAAGACTTTTTACCAATGTATCCAGTAAAAGATGATCCAGAATTTTGGGGACAGTTACTAAGTAGAGATAGAAACCTAAACAGGGATAATCGTAAATTAAAAATAGATGTACTAGATAGAATAATGGAAAGAAATGACAATAAAGCAGATATTGCATTAGGAATGGGATATACAAGTAATATTCCTGACGCAGAAAGAGACTATGTATACCAGTACTATATATTAGGAATACTTGGAGTGATTATTTTAATAGGACCTTATGTAGGTATTCTTATCTATGCAGGAATCAGGATGTTATTACAATATAAAGAAAAGATGAATTTACAAAATGGAGCAATTTTAATGTCGCTTGCATGCTTATGCATTATTGCATATCTTTCTGGACATGTTTTTGGAAAATCAATTAATATGTTGTTCTTAAGTCTATATGGTGCAATGTTATTACGAAATATTCATACCGAAAAACAAGATAAAATGGAGGAATAGTGCTTGAAAATTTTGTTTTTACAAAACATACAAGATATAGGTCGGTGTATCTATGGTAAATCTTTCCCTTGCGGAGTCTTTTATAAAACAAGGGAAAGAAGTGTTTATTTATTCGGTACGCAAAGGAAGTACACAAACTCAAACGGTAGAGTACCCTAAAGAAATACATACAAAACTAATAAATGCAAAGCAAATTTGGAGTTGCCCAAGGTATCAAGAAGCAATAGCTGTATTAAAAAAAGGTCATATTCTACAAGGCATTAAAAAAATATACCAAAGAATACAGTATGATGCAGATTTAAAAAAAGATTATGCAATATTAGGGAAAGAGATAGAATCGATTGAACCAGATATTATTATTAATTCACATTATGAGCTATTACAGGGGATTCCGCCACAATACTTATCTAGGACAATTAACCATTATCATACAAGCTTTTTGCAATTATTAGAGCATCAGGCGCAATTACAATTTTTAAAAAAATATCAATCGAAAATAGCAAAATATGTATGGCTAACAGAAGAATCATGCAAGTTAGCTAAAGAAAATGGTTTGCACAATAGTATAACAATATATAACCCAATTCGTTTTTCTTCCGAGGCAAGAAGTGATGTTAAAAACAACAAAACAGCAATCTTTTTAGGAAGAATTTCCGAAGAAAAACGATTAGAATTAGCGATTGATATTTTTATAGACGTTGTTCAAAAAAATAATATAACGGATTGGAATTTTAAGATTTATGCCATCGGAGAGCTAGAAGGTAGCCTTAAAGAGAAAATAGAAAAATACCCATTTATTACCTTTATGGGAAGAACCGATAATCCTAAAGAGGTATTATTACAGGCAGGTATTATGCTTCTTACTTCCCAATTTGAAGGTTTTCCATTAACAGTTTTAGAAGCCAATGAATGTGGAGTGCCTGTTATTAGTTTTGATTTTGGAGAAACAGCCAAAGAAGTAATTAAAGAAGATACAGGTATATTAGTAAAACAGAACGACATCATGGAGTATGAAAAACAGTTATGTATCCTAATGAAACAAGAAGAAACAAGAGAACAACTATCCAAACAAGCAAAAGAATTTGCAAAACAGTTTACTATACAAGAAATACAAAAAAAGTGGAATGATTTATGGATGGAAATACGTAAGAAGAATGAAAAATAAAAAGAAAGGGGATATACTATGCTAAAATTAAGTATCATTGTTCCAGTATATAATGTAGAAGAATATCTAGAAAAATGTTTGGATTCGCTTGTAAATCAAACTATGAAGGATATTGAAATTCTTGTTATTAATGATGGTTCGCCAGATAATAGTCAGAGGATAATAGATGCTTATGCCAGTGAGTATCCAGACTTAATATTTTCTTATCAGAAGGAAAATGGAGGGCTAGGAGACGCAAGAAACTTTGCTATACCATATTGTAAAGGAGAATATATTGCTTTTATAGACAGCGACGACTATGTAAGAGAAGATTTTGCAGAAAAGACGTATCAATATGCCAAAGAAAATAATCTAGATATTGTTATGTTTAACGCTATTTGGTTTTACCCTGATGGAACAGAAGAAAAACGTTCTATTTTTCCTAAATTTGTTTCTGGTTTTAATGATAAAGCCTATATATTAGCTCAACCGGCAGCATGGAATAAAATTTACAAAAGGGAAATTTGGACAAAAAGTGGTCTTAAATTTCCAGTGCAACTTTGGTATGAAGACTTAGCAACCATTCCTATTACAGCCAAATATACGAGTAAAATTGGCTATTTAGAAGAAGAACTATATTATTATAGACAAAGACAAAATTCTATTATGTCAAATACAAAATATTCACCTCGTTTATTAGAAATCGTAACAGCGTGCGATTTGTTATATCAAGGGTTAAAAGGAACAGCTTATCAAGAGGAAATGGAATATGTTATTTTGTTTCAACTCATTTATTTTGCAAGTTATCGATTTATCGAATATGACAAGTATGAAGACATTCAAAAATGTGTAGAATATGTACAAGAAAAATTTCCAAATTGGAGAAAAAACACCTATTATCAAAAAAGACCAAAGACTTTTAAAATGCTCTGCGAGCTTATTGTTAGAAAACGATATAAAATTGTAAAATTTTTAATGATGAAAAGAAACAATCCTTAAAATATTTTGCTTTTTTCTTGCTATTTTTTTCAATCTATTGTATGATATATAAAGTAAGAAATGGAATGGCTAGAACTTTAAGAAGGACAAGATAAATACTATTCAATAAAAGGGATATAAAACAAAAAGAAAGGAGAAACCTTTTATGAAAATATATGCAAAAAAGATTTTGGTAATCTTACTAGTAGCAGTTTTGTTACTGTTTACTGTGGCAATGGTAAAAGTAAATGCAGCAAATGAAGTGGTAGAAGCAGACGGGACAGGACAATTAATAGAAATGAAAGAAAAAGAAAAAAAATCCATAGAAGACTATACAGAAGCCTATGGGTCAGAAACATATGGTTTTACAGCGTATTTATTAAATATCATCCGACTTTATAGTATACCTCTTTGCTTTTTAGGTATTGCAGTTGGTGCTATTTGGCAATATGTAATTGGTATTCGTAAATTAGATGTTCGTGATAGAGGCTTCCATGTTATTATTGCTTTTGTAACAATATTAATTATTGCACAAGTGTTACCACTAGTATTTGCTATTGTTGTAAAAGGTTGGAGGGGGTAAAACAAATGAAAGTATTATTTGCAGTAAGTAATGAAAACATTTCAGAATCTATTGTAAAAAAATATCAACAAGAATACAAAGAGATTATATCTTATAAAAATGTATATTACTTTAATGCAATTTTAAAAGAGATACAAAAAGATAAAACATATGACAGAATAGTTATTAGTGAAGATTTAGAAGCTTATACCAATAATAATTATGATGTTATTGATAAATTTATTTTTGAAAAATTGGACAGTATCAGTGATGAGGCAGCAGATGATGCAGGAAATGATACTCCAATTATTCTTATTTGTACGGACAGAAGAACACGTTCCGATTCCATGTTAAATAAGCTATTTGGAATTGGAATTTATAGTGCATTAATAGGACAAGATAGAAGTATTGAACAAGTATGTAGTTTAATTTATAAGCCAAGAACAAAAAAAGAAGCTAAAATGTATTATAAACTAGATACAGACGATGTTAACTATCAAACAGAAAGCGAAGAAGATGTTAGTGAACAAGAAATCCAAAACATCTTAACCTATTATAAACGTATTGGAAAAAATGACGATAAATATGTGGAAAGTTTTAATAATTTAGCAAACCAATATACAGATGCTCAATTAAGAATTATTATTAATTTCTTGCCACTTAGTGTAAGGGCGGTATTAGAAGCAAAATCTCCAAAATATCAAGAAATTATTACATTCCACAATCCTGGAAAAAGTTCTAAAACATTTGGAAAAAGTGGAAAAGATAAAAAATCTAAGAACAAAAAGCAACCAGAAGAGTTGGAAGTACCAACCACAATATTAGAAAACATTCCAACAAATGCACCAGAAGGAAAAGTAGTTATTCCTTCTGCGGTAAACACGGAGCATGTAGTAAAAATAGAGGAAGAAAGACCAGAGCCTGTACTAGAAAAACAAGAAAATGAGCCAGTAGTAGAGTTTCAAGAAGAAGAGGTAGAACCAGTAAAAAGAGGAAGAGGCAGACCTCCTAAAGCAAAACCAGTAACAGAAGAAGAAGCAAAACCGAAAAGAGGAAGGGGAAGACCTCCTAAGAAGGTAGTCTCTGAGGTTCAAGAAATAGAAGAACAGGAAGAACCAGTAAATATTTTCGGATTAGGAGAAGAGCAAGAAGAAACTACTTTGCCAGGTTTAAAAGAAGAAAAAGAACCACCAGCTTCATCAGTAAACTTTGAAACAGAACAAGAGAGTTATTCTAATATAGGAACTTCATTTGGAGGGAATAGTACAATACAAACTCCAAATGTGCAAGAACAACAGGTAGTAGGAAACTTTGAAAATAATACCATTCCAAATGCAATACAAAATACAAATTACCAATCCTACACGGCACCATATCAAACAACCAATTCTTACAGTAAAGAAGTAAAAACAGTTGCATTTATTGGTACAACCAAAAATGGTACATCCTTTTTAATTAATAATTTAGCAGAATTGTTTTCAAAAGAAGGAATAAAAACAGCTATTTTAGATGCTACCCAAAATAAAAATGATTATTATATTTATACCAAAAATGAAGAAAATCTAAGAAAAACGGCAATGAACTGTATTGAAGACTTGAGAAGAGGGCTTACCAATGGAATCAAGGTAAATAAAAATTTAGATGTATATACAACAGTTCCAGGAAATGCACAGTCTGCCATGGAAGATTGCGAAAATATTTTAAGAACACTCCAAGCAAATTATTCTGTTATATTAATTGATTGCGATTTTGGAACGAATTTAGAATACATTCGCAGAGCAGAAGAATTATATCTAGTGCAAAGTATGGATATTTTAACAATTCAACCACTTACGACATATTTAAGGGAATTAAAAGCAAAAGGCGCTTTGCAGGAGGAAAAACTAAGAATAGTTATTAACAAAACAAAACAAGTACGCTCTTTAACAGCAATGGCTATTATAGGAGGAATGGCTTTTTATAATGAACCTGCGATGTCCTTTATGACAGAGTTATTTAATAGAGACCAAGTGAAATATTGTACGGTTCCACTAGATGAACAAGTATATGTAAAATACCTAGAAGGATTAGTAAATTGTGAGATTTCATTAAATGGATATTCTAAAACATTTATGGAAAGTTTAACAAATTTAGGAAACATGGTGTATCCATTGTTAAATAAAGAAGAACCAACCAGTAAAATGGGATTTGGTAAAAAGAAAAAGGAACATAATGGATATGTACCAAATGCAGAGTATAATAGAACAACTAGTTTTTCTAGCAAAATGACAGATACATTAAATCATATGAAAAATAAATATAATTAAAAATGACAGGAAGTAGAGAGGTGATATTTTGATTATTGGAGTAGTAGTACTATTAATTATAATTATTATTGTGTTAGTTGTATACAATATATCCATTCATAGGAAAATCGAAAATTTTAGTAATATCAATCAAAAAATCACAAGTTTAAATGTATTACAAGATTTTATGAATACCATTAGTGAGTCCAGCAGTGTGGATGAAAAAATTAAAAAAATTAATGACATTATTATCGAAAGATACGAAATTAAATACTCTACCATTGTTATTTTTAACGGAGCAGAGTATCTGTTAAAAGCATCTAATGTGGATGAAAAACATTGGGATACTTTAAAAAATCTACACAAAGAAGAAGTGTTTAAAGAAAGTATACAAACGGCTAGACCTAAATATATTACAGTAAATAATGAACAAGAAAGATTACCATATCAAAAAATGGAGTTTGGAAGAGCAAAATCTGCAATCTTCTTCCCTCTCTATATTGATAATGTATATATTGGCTATTGGATTATTGAAAGCAGTGTTCCACATGATTTTGACCATGTAGACACCACAATATTAGAGGTTATTAAAGAAAATATTATTACTGTCTTAAAAACTGTTCAAAACCAAAAAGTAATTGAGTCTATTGTTCGAAAAGATAAATTTTCTGGATTGAATTCGGCAGAATATTTATACGGAAAGGGTAAAAAAATAATAGACAAATATACAACTTCAGCAGTTACCATGTTTCGTATTACGAATCTAGAAAAAATTAACGATACAGTAGGTAGAAAAACAGGAGACCGTGTTATTCAAGAGGTAAGCGAGTTTGTAAAAAAGAATATAGCACCAGAATATGTTTTTGTACGTTATATGGGACCTAAATTTGTTATTGTTTTTTCAGGAGTAGAAGCAGAAAGTGTTATTGATTTTATTAAAAGTTTAAAACAAAAAATGGAAAAACTAGAAATAGAACAAGTAGAGGAAGTTAAGAAAAAACAAAAAGTAAGTCCTACTATTAATTTTGTTGTTTCTACGTATTATAAAGGAACTGGAATGGAAGAAATAACAAAAAAACTAGAAGAATATCTAGATCAGGCAGAATCAGGAGAGCATGATATTAGTTATATATAATAAATTTAAAAATTAGGAGGTAAGAAGATTATGGCAATGGATGAGACAATGAGCTTTAAGGTAGAAAAAGACAAGAATGTGAGAGCAAGAGAAATTTTGAAAGAGGTTTATCAGGCTTTGGTAGAAAAAGGTTATAATCCTATCAATCAAATTGTAGGTTACATTTTATCAGGAGATCCTACCTATATCACCAGCCATAATGATGCTAGAAACCTTATTCGTATGATAGAAAGAGACGAATTGTTAGAAAAGATGGTAAAAAATTATATTGGATTAGATGACTAAAGGAAGTAAATAATGAGAATTTTGGGATTAGATTATGGAGATAGCCGTTGTGGGGTAGCAATTTCAGATGCACTACAAATTACGGCACAAGGTTTAGAAACAATACACCATAAGGGAAATGACAAAATAATTTTAAAAAGGCTAGATGAAATTTTAGAGGCTTATCATCAGGAAATTGATACTTTTGTAGTGGGAATGCCAATTAATATGCATGGAGAAAGAACCCAAAGGGCAGAAACTACAGAAAAATTCATTCATAAATTGAAATGCAAATATCCTACTATTCAAATAGAAGAAATAGATGAAAGATTAACAACAGTGGCAGCGCATAAAACAATGAATGCATTAGAAATAAAAAAACAAAACAAAAGGAATATAGTAGATACTATTTCAGCAGTATACATCTTAGAAATGTATATGAATAGAAAAAAGAATAAACAAGAAATATAGTATAGGATGTTCAAATTAGGAAATACTAATATTAATGTTTTCCATATTGTATTATACAATTTTAAATAAGTTTTATAGTTTTGAAAGGAGAAAGAAAAATGAGTGAAGATGTAAATGGAAATATTCCAAATGAGGAGGAATTAGATAACATTGTTGTTTTAAACGACGAAGAAGGGAATGAAGTAGAATTCGAATTCTTAGACTTAGTAGAATTAGATGGAGAAGAATACGTTGTTCTACTACCAGTAGAGGAAGATGAAGATGCTGAAGGAGAAGTAGTTATCTTAAAAATAGAAGATACCGAATCTGAAGATGAAGAATCTTATGTTAGTGTAGAAGATGAAGATACCCTAAACAAGGTATTTGAGATTTTTAAAGAAAAATTTAAAGATGAATTTAATTTTATAGATGAAGAATAAGAAAAAAGCGGTAAGAAATTAGCTTCTTACTGCTTTTTTCTTGTGTATTTGTTATTTTTGTGGTACAATAAAATGAGAAAAAAGGAAAAATAGGAGGAAAACCAATGAAGAATTTTAGTACATGGTTAATTGTAGCATTTGCAGTATTATTTCTAATTTTACGTGTAGCAGGTATTCTAATGACGCAAACAGGAAATGAATTTATGATTATTCCTATGAATGTAAATTATGAAATTATATTATGCTTTGTTGCTTTTGTTTGTATTTTATTAATAGGAAAACGTAAATTAATAGGTGCATTTGTATATTTATTAGCATATGGTGCTTATTTTGGAAGTGACTTATTTCAAAAAGTAATGTTATTAATCAATGGAGAAAACTTAACAATGGATAATTACAGCTCTATGTTTTTTGCACTTATTGGTATTGCACTTCCTATTGCTGCTGTTTTTGATTTATTATTAGATAAAAATAGAAAAGCACATCCAGTAGACAAGAAAACAGACTGGTATTATAAAAACGAAAAATACGATAGACAACTAGACGAAAGAGCCGACAAAAATAATTATCGTACACTGTAAAATAAAGGAGACTAACTATTAAAAGTCAAGCTTTTTTATAAAAAAATTATAATTGGAA
>CAKNOI010000038.1 GCA_930990125.1 uncultured Clostridiaceae bacterium
GAACAAGAGTAACAGGATTACACCATGGAGATATAGTATTTGCAAGACTAACAGACGGAAAAAACGTAGGACAAGAAGCAACTACGAAGATAGAAGATAAAACAGCACCAAAGGTAACAGTAACAGTAGGAGAAGTAACAACAAATAGCATAGCTGTAACAGTAGAAGTAACGGAAAATGAAAGTGGACTAGTAGAAACATACCAGTATTACCTAGGAAACGTACTAGACGGCACAAGCACAAGTAATAGCTATAAGTACGAGGGATTAGAGCAAGAAACAGAATATAACCTAGTAGTAAAAGTACAAGATAAAGCAGGGAATGAAGGAGAAGGAACTACGACAGCAACAACAAAAGGAATACCAACAATAGAAAGTACATTAAGGGAAGGAAAATACGTATGGTACACAGATGCCTATGGCACCCAGCAAAAATGTATTGTATTATATGGACCAGAGAATGAAAACTATAGTAGTTATGGAATACAGATAATAACGGCAGATACAGTAACAGACAATTATATATTAGGAAGTAGTGATTTTAATACAAGTAGAAATATATATAATAGTGCCATCACAACATTAAATGAAGAAGCAGAGAAGTATAGAAAGAAGGACGACGGAATAGCAGAGGTAGCAAGATGCGTAGGAAGTGTACCAGATAATCCAAATTACGATGGAGCAGGAATGCATACAACGCAGTTTGGAGGAAGTTATAGTGGAACATTGAAAGATACAGATACAAATTACGAAGCAGACTATATCCAAATGCAAAGCATAGTTATCAATGGACAAGGTATACACAACATAGGAAAGAACTACTGGCTAGCCTCCCGCTATGTGTATGCTACCTCTAGCAGGAGTTACTTCAGCGTGCGCCATGTGGCCGCGAGTGGCTCCCTGATCAACTATTACCTGTGCGATGTGGATTCTGTTGGCCGCACGTATGGGTATAGCCTTTCTTATGGTCTTCGTCTTGTCTTGCATCTGAAATCTGGAATCAAAGTAACAGGAGGTGATGGAAGCGAAGGAAATCCATATACTTTAGCACCATAGTAGAATACAGGTAAAATATATGTAGGAAATTGACAAAATGTCGATTTTCCTACATTTTATTTTATATCCTTTACAAGCAAGAGATTATTGCCTACTTTGAAACAAAGTAAAAAATAAAACTTGTATTCTTAGAATGATTGTGATATTATTAGGAATAATAATAGAGAGACAAATAAATAGAAATGCTTGTAAGAAAAGAAAGGTGGAGCAAAACGTGGAGAATGTAAACAATACTGTAGAAGAGAAAAAGACAATCTTAATTGTAGATGATGAGGCACCTATTGTAGATATTCTAGTATATAATTTGCAAAAAGAAGGGTATAACACATTGGAGGCAAATGATGGGGTGACAGCGGTGGATATTGCTTTAAAAGAAAAACCAGATTTAATTTTGTTAGATATTATGCTTCCTAAAATGGATGGGCTTTCTGTGTGCAAAAGAATACGTCATACGTTAAATGTGCCTATTTTAATGCTTTCTGCAAAAGACGAAGAAATTGATAAAATTTTGGGGCTAGAATTGGGTGCAGATGATTATATTACCAAGCCTTTTAGTGTACGTGAATTAATGGCAAGAATTAAAGCGAATTTAAGAAAAGCAGAAAATGCTATGCCAGTAGTAGAAGAAGAAGAAAAGCCAAAAGAAGAAACAAAACCTACCAATAAAATTAAAGTAGGAGATTTAAGCCTAGACTTAGATAAATTTGAGGTTCGTGTAAGAGGACAGGTAGTAGAACTTACTTTTCGTGAATTTGAAGTGCTAAAATATTTAGCATCTCAACCAGGACAAGTAGTAACAAGAGAAGTACTACTAGAAAAAGTATGGGGATATGAATACTACGGAGATATTCGTACCGTGGATGTTACAGTACGAAGAATCCGTGAAAAAATAGAGCAAGACACAGGCAATCCTAAAATTTTAATTACCAAAAGAAATGTAGGCTATTATATTGCAGAAAAATAAAGAGAAAAGAAGAGAAAAGATATGTTAAGAAATATACAAATAAAAATTGTATTGATTTTTGCTGTAACAGGAATACTAATTCTTTCTTTATTAGGTGCTGTTGTTATCTTTAATCTGCAAAAAATGGACGTGTTATTGGCAGAACATGCTATTTCGACAATAGAAGAGTGGCAAACGGTTATTAATCAAAATATTAACCAAATGAAATATACCATTTTAATTGCAATTAGTGTTTTTGCGGTGATTTGTATTGTAATTGGAATTTTTGTTTCCAAATCGATGATTTCTCCACTTACCAAACTAATACAAGGAGCACAAGATGTAGCAGAAGGAAGAAATGTGGATTTAAAAGACATAGAAAAAAACAAAAAGAAAAACGATGTAGATGAACTAGTTTCTGCTTTTGGTGTAATGAATAATGAATTAAAAGAAAATTTAAACGAAGTAACAAGACAAAAAAAGCAAATAGAAACTATTTTACTACACATGACAGATGGTATTATTGCATTTAACAAAGAAGGAGAAATCATACATATTAATCCAGCAGCGAAAACATTACTACAAATAACAGAAGAGGCACCAAACTTTACATCTATTTTTACAAAATTAAAAATAGATGTGAACTTGGAAAAAATTATTTATTTGGAAAATTGGACTTCTTCAGAACAAAGAATTAGTGTTGGCGAAAAATACATGAATTTGTTTTTTGCTCCATTTAAAGACGAAAACGATAGACCAGCAGGAGTAATTGTATTAATACAAGATATTACAGAACATGTAAAACTAGATAATATGCGAAAAGAATTTGTAGCCAATGTATCCCATGAGCTAAAAACCCCTATTACTTCTATTATGGGATATGCTGACACCCTATTAGAAGGCGAATACGATAAACAAACCCAAGATAAATTTATGGGAGTTATCGCAACCGAAGCCAAACGAATGGCAGACTTAGTAACAGACTTACTCACACTTTCCCGCTATGATACCAATAGGGTAAAAACAGAACCAACAGAATTTGACTTAGGAGAACTTGCAAAACGTTGTGTAGAAAAGTTGCAAATTCAAATAGACCAAAAAAAGCATAATGTAGAATGTCTAGTAACAGCCAATGTACCATTTGTATATGCAGATAAATCCGGCATAGAGCGTGTTATTTTAAATATACTTTCTAACAGTATTAAATACACCAAGGAAGAAGGAACCATTAAAATATACGTAGGATTTGTATATAATGATGCTTACATTAAAATTATAGATAATGGAATTGGAATTCCAGAACAAGACCTGCCACGTATTTTTGAACGCTTCTACCGTGTAGATAAAGCACGTACTAGAGAAATGGGAGGAACAGGACTTCGGTCTTTCTATTGCAAAAGAAATTATGGACCGTAACCACGGAAGTATAGATATTAAAAGTATTGTAGGAAAAGGAACCGAAGTAGTACTAAGAATACCAACAAGAGAATAATGTACAAAAAACAAGATGTAATGCAAAAACAATACATCTTGTTTTTTTCATAATAAACTTAGAAAAACAACAAGAAGTTATATTACAGGAAAGAGCAAAAAGTTTAGGTATTTGTATTTTTAAAAATAGAAGAAAACAAAAGAAAAAAAGAGCAATCGAGAGGAAAAAGTATGAAAAAATGGAATAAATGGGAAAGAAGAATAGAAAAAAATAGAGAAAATGCCGAATTTAAGTATACATAACTTGAAAATGCTTATAATATGTAGTATAATAAAAAAGACGTCGCGCAAAAAAGGAGTGTGTATTTTTATTTTAAAAAAGAAAATAAAACATTATACAAAAGAAGTCCTTAAGATGCTAAACGTTGTGGCATTTGGAGCAATTTTTATTATCGCGATTGTTTTAGTAAAATATAAACCGGTATACAAAGTAACTATTTCTGGTGAAGAAGTAGGCTATGTTACCAATAAAATGGAATTGGAAGAAAAAATCCAAAAAGAAATATTAGAAAGTAAAGAAGCAAATGTTGCATATACAAAATTAAACTGTGAACCAGAATATGCATTTAAGTTTGTAAGCGGACTAGAAGAAACAAACGAAGAAGAAGTATTCATGGCTATAAAAGAACAAGCAGTAACAACGTATGTTATGTATGCTGTTACTCTAAACGATGAGACAAAAGCTTACGTAGATAGCATGGAAGAAGCACAAACCATGGTAGATGAATTAAAACAAGAATATGACCAAGACCTAGAACTAGATATTGCAATATCTCAAACCTACACACAAAATATAGAAGAATTAAACGTCTTGGATTCAATAGAAGTAGCAAAAACTAGTTTTGACGAAACATTAGAAACTATGGTAGAAGAAAAGAAAGAAAAAGAAGAAAGAACCGTAAATGGTATTTACTTAGCAGTACAACCAATATCAGGAACTATTACATCAAGATATGCAAGTATTAGTAGACTAAGAAGTGGAGCACATACAGGGCTAGACATAGCAGCACCAAAAGGTACACCAATTAAAGTAGTAACCAGTGGAACTGTAACCTTTTCTGGATGGAATGGAGCATATGGGAAATGTATTAAAGTATCTCATGGAAATGGAGTAGAAACATGGTATGCCCACTGTAGCAAACTGTATGTAGAAGCAGGAGACGAAGTAGAAGCAGGAGAAGTAATAGGAGCAGTAGGAACAACCGGAAATTCAACTGGAAACCATTTGCACCTTGAAATCCGAATTGACGGAGAGCCTGTAAATCCACAAAACTATTTATATCGTTAATCCAAAAAAGCAAAATAGAACCAAGCTATTTTGTTTTTTCTTTCCTAAATTTTCTAGTATAAAAATCTTATTTATTTTCATACTAATAGTAAATAATATACAAGGAGGAAAGAAAATGTCAAATCCAAAAAAACCAATAGTTCCAGAAGCACGAGATGCTCTAACAAAATTTAAGTTAGAATGTGCACAAGAAATTGGAAGAATGCAATATGTAAAAGAAAACAACGACCACTATAAAGGAAACCTATCTTCAAAACAAAATGGAGAAGAAGGCGGACCAATTGGTGGACAAATGGTAAAAAAAATGATAGAGCAAGCAGAAAAAAACATGATGAAATAAGAAAAAAAGGCGTAATTTATAATAATAAATTATGCCTTTTTTCTAAAATTATAAATACAAAAGCATTTATTTAGGATTGACAAATAGAAACAATTATGTTAACATAAAAGTGATGCATAAGCATACATTTGATAAAGGAGTGTTCATCCATGAGTAAAATGACAAATCAGGCAGAAATAAGATTTTATAAAATTCGGAGACTTTTACGTAAATTAAAAATTGCAGATTATTATGATGCCTCACAATACCTAGAGGTAGCAGTTTTGATGTTAATGAAAAATAAATCATTAAAAATTCTTCAAGATGTTTATCCAACAGTAGCGGAAAGATTTGGAAAAAACAGTGCAGTTGTAAGAGGAAACATTGAAATGCTCATCTGGTATATGTGGGATACAGAAGGTAGAGAAGAATATTTCAAGATATTTAATAAGAGAAAAACTCTTTTGCCACCAGATGATTTGCAATTTCTTAGAATGCTAACAGAATATTTGTCAAGGGAGGAGTAACACAAACTAACAGAGAGCAGGTACTATCTGCTCTCTGTTTTTTAAAAGAGTAAAATTTAAATAATCTATTTCTAACATGAATTTGTATCATAAAAATGCGAATTGACAAATGAGTACGATTGTGTTAACATAAAAGTGATGCGTAAGCATACATTTGATAAAGGAGTGTTCATCCATGAACAAAGAAACAGAACGGAAAGAAATAAGTAAGAAGGAATTAAAGGAGGCAATTTGGAATGTTTTAGAAGAACAAGGCATAATTGATAAAATTCTTGCTCAAATTCCAATGAAGCTGGAAACAGAAAAAAAGGAAGAAAAAGAAGGCAAGATAACAAAATTAGAAATACGCAAAAAGCTAATCAAATTGGGTCTTCCTATCCACTTAAATGGATTTAGCTACGTAGAAGAAATAACTTATCTTATGATACAAAATCCAAACCTGAAAATTACCAAGGATATTTATCCTATGATTGCTCAAAAACATGGAGTAAAAAAACAACAAGTGGAAAGAAACATAAGAAAAGCTGTGGACAGTATGTATGTAAGAACAGGTGGACAACCATATTGGGATGTGTTTGAAAGGCAAATTCCAAAAGACGCAGAGACTCTAACTAACTTGCAATTTCTTAAGTTACTGGCAGAATGTTTGTTGTTGGAATAGAAACACAAGAAACAGGGGGCAGATACTATCTGCTCTCTGTTTTTTAAAATAGAAGAATAGACAAACAAAATAGAATACGATATAATACATGCTAAAGGAGTAAGAAAAAGCATGGCAAAAAGTATTATCATTACAGAAAAACCATCGGTAGCAATGGAATTTGCAAAAGTGTTACAGATAAATGGAGTAAGAAAAGATGGCTTTTTAGAATCGGACAATTGGATTGTAACATGGTGTGTGGGACATTTGGTAACCATGTCGTATCCAGAAAAATACGACGAAAAATTAAAATATTGGAGACTAGACACACTGCCATTTTTACCAAAAGAATATAAATACGAGGTAATTCCAAATGTAGAAAAACAATTTAATATTATAAAATCACTCTTAACCAGAGAAGATGTAACATGTATCTATGTTTGCACAGACTCCGGACGTGAAGGAGAATATATTTACAGGTTAGTAGAACAAATGATAGGAGTTACCGGCAAACAAAGAAAACGTGTATGGATTGACTCACAAACAGAAGAAGAGATTAAAAGAGGCATCAAAGAAGCAAAAGATTTATCGGAGTACGATAGCTTATCCGATAGTGCTTACTTAAGAGCAAAAGAAGACTATTTAATCGGAATCAATTTTTCTAGGCTACTTTCTATTATTTTTGGAAAAAGAGTATGCAGTAGCTTACAATTAGATAAAGTATCTATTTCGGTAGGACGTGTCATGACTTGTGTACTGGGAATGGTAGTATCCAGAGAACGTGAAATACGAAACTTTGTAAAAACGCCGTATTACAAAATAATAGGTACCTTTGGAGAGCCTAGTACTTCTTTTACAGCAGAATGGAAAGTAACAGAAGAATCTAGTATGTATGAGTCTCCTAAGCTATATAACGATTCCGGCTTTAGAAAGAAGGAAGATGCCAAAGCTTTTATTCTTTCTTTGCAAGATAAAAAGGCAGTAATTAGCGAAATAAAAAAGACAAAACAAAAAGAAAATCCACCACTTTTATTTAACTTAGCAGAAATACAAAACGAGTGTACCAAACGTTTTAAAATAAAACCAGACGAAACACTAGAAATTATCCAAACTCTGTATGAAAAAAAGTTGGTAACCTACCCTAGAACAGATGCCAGAGTGCTCTCTACTGCTGTTGCAAAAGAAATTGGAAAAAATTTAAATGGTTTGGTAAAAGGCTATCCCGATACCGAAGTACAAGCTATTTTACAAAAAATGATACAGGAAAAATACAGTACCAATCTTGTAAAAACGAAATATGTAAATGATAGCAAAATTACAGACCATTATGCTATTATTCCAACAGGACAAGGGTTTGAAAATTTAAATAAATTAACACAGCTACAAGCAAATGTATATAAACTTATTGTAAAACGATTTTTAGCCATTTTTTATCCACCAGCAGAGTTTCAAAAAATAGCAGTTACTGTGGTAGTGGAAAAAGAAACATTTACTTGCACAGGAAAAATATGTAGTAATCCGGGATATTTAGAAGTATTAAAACCAAAAACGCAGGAGGTAAAATCCACAGAAAAAGCAGAAACTGTGGAAAACAAAGAAGAAACTGCAGAAAATTTGGAAATTTTAAAAACATTAAAAAAAGGACAAGAAATTCCAGTAAGACAATATGAAATAAAAGATTCCGAAACAAGTCCACCTACTAGATATAATTCTGGTTCTATGATACTGGCAATGGAAAATGCAGGAAAGTTAATAGAAGAGGAAGAATTAAGAGAACAAATAAAAGGAGCAGGAATTGGAACTAGTGCTACAAGGGCAGAAATTATAAAAAAATTAGAAAAAATAAAATATATTGCCATAAATAACAAAACACAAATTATTACACCAACACAGCTTGGAGAGGTGGTTTATGATACGGTGTATCAATCTATGCCAGATATGCTAAACCCTAAATTAACAGCAAGTTGGGAAAAAGGATTAGATTTAGTAGCCAAAAAAGAAATACAGCCAGAGGTATTTATGCAAAAATTGGAGCAATATGTTAAAGGAAAAGTAGATAAACTGGTAGTAAGAAGATAAGTAAAATACTATTTTGTCATAGCAGATAAGGAATAACAAAAGAAAGGATAGGTGCATAGGAACAATGAAAATAGGTCTTGCATTAGCAGGTGGCGGAATAAGAGGAGCCGCCCATATTGGGGTAATACAAGCATTAGAAGAAAACGGGATTTCTCTTTATGGAATTGGAGGAACCAGTATTGGCAGTATGGTAGCAGCACTATATGCTATGGGATGTTCCCCAGAAGAAATGCTACGCTTGTTTAAGTATTTTGCAAAAGACATCATAGGAGCAAACCCAAAAGCTTTTGTGGGAGGCAAAAAACAAGAAAGAGGTTTGCATTTAGATGGACTACTTTCTTCGTATCCAATAGAAGCGGCATTTCAAGAAGTAGCAAAATACAAACAAGCAAAATATATTAAAGATTTACCCATGAAAATTGCAATACCAACAACAGAACTATTAGAAGAAAAAGAATATGTATTTACCAATAGTGAAAAAGAAGAAGACTACTATATCAAAGATGCAGAAATAGGAAAAGCAGTAAGAGCAAGTAGCTCCTTCCCAGGAATTTATACCACATGCTTTTATCAAAATCATAGATTTATTGATGGAGGAGTTTGTAACAACCTGCCAGTGCAAGAAGTGAGAAACTTAGGTTGTGACAAAGTAATTAGTGTCCGCTTTGTAAGAGAAAATAATTCTAAAATAAGAAGTGCCTATGCAGTAGCAATGCGCTCTTTAGACATTGTATTTGACAACTTAATGGAATACTCGGTACAAAACAGTGATATAGCACTTGGAGTACAATGCGGAAATGTAAATTTGTTAGGAATAAATAAAATAGACTACTGTTATGAACAGGGATATAAAGAAGCAATCCAACAAATGGAACAAATTAAAAGTATACTCACAAAATAGATAACGATGTGTTACTGGAATTTATTATTTTAATTAAGGGTATTGGTTGAATACATTTGCAAAGTGAAAAAAAAAGTGTTATAATAAATTTCCTAGCAAAAGCTATTTGTTGAAGACCATGTGAAAGACAGTAAAAGGAGGCAAAATATGGTTCTGTTTAACATCAAAATTTTTTTAAAAGCAGAAGACGGAATTTTCTATGAGGTAGAGTACCAAAAGAATGGAGACATTGTTATTAAAGCCCGTAACCCTGTACAAAACATTCCAAAGCTGATAGGACCATCTATTAGACCAGGAGAATATGCAGAAACATTTTCTGTTTACACAGATTGTAATGGTTATCAAGCAATGATTCCACCTGGTTGGATGGTATCGGGATTGCCACAAGAAAGCGTAATTTGGGGACAAGATTTAGGACTTGTTATATACAAAATTCCTAAGACAAAAGTAAAGGAGCTAAATTGGGATAATCCCATTACTGTAGATGAAATACGGCAACAATATAATCAATTTGTTTGGGTTCCCAGTATACCGGAAGAGGTGAAACTAAAAAAGGAGATATATATTTCTATATATCAAGAGAGATATAGAAATAATCCGATATACCGCTGTGAAGATGCGGCTGTAAATGCTGTTCAACAAGAAATGAAAAGTATGCAAAAATACCATGGATTTTTTGTTTCTAGATATTATATATCCAAAACAGAAAATGGCATTCCTATGTCTGTCAAAGGGAATAAACCGTGGACATCTGTAGATTATATAGAAGCAAGGACTGCGTCCTATACTTTAGAGGATAGCCAGGAAGTACATACACACCTTCTTTTTGAGCAAGAATGTATAAGCATGATACAGTGGATAAATAAGTCGGGCACAAAACTTTTGGAAACTAGCGATACAGAATCTAGTTTGGTATACAAAGCTAAAAGGAAACTGTTTCCTAAGAAAATAAAGGAAACGGGTGAAAATCCTGACTTGTCTGTCAATAATATAGCAGACTTTAAAAGCAATCTAGCAGTTTTGACCGATGGGAATCTAATTCCAAACGTTTACAGTCTACAAAATGGAGAATTTAAAATTGTATCCATAGGGAGGTTATGTAAAGATAAAGACATTGGATTCCGTGTGGCAATGTACATGGATTAATAATTCCAGAAACAACAAAAGTAAGAGAAACTTGAAATTTCAAGCTTCTCTTGCTTTTGCTATCAGGGTTATTACAGAATTTGACTTATGTAAATTCAAGTGTTATAATATTTTTGTAAGCGTATTCACAATAGTAGACAAGAGAGGAGATACTTTATGGAAAAAATTACAACAATTAACTTGTCGAAAACATTAGATCCAATGGAAGCTCTTTCTAATTGGATGGAAGAAATGGCTAAAAGAGGTATCGTGGGAAACATATTATTAAATGGGGAAGCAATTTCTCGTTTAATAGAGTTTGGACATACCAAGGGGAATTGCTTAATTTACAATAAGATGGTAGACATTTATTTTCCATCTGTTGATAATCCGATGAGACACTTGATATTTAGTGTGAATTGGATGCCTGAAGCATATGATTCTCCTAATAGTGGAATTGGTTTTGTCCTAATGTATCACGAACAACCTCATGAGCCATATTTCCCCAGAGGGGATTATGAGTATTGCTATATGGGAGTATAACCCAAAGTGCCCTTCGGGGCATTTTTTTAAAAGAAAATACAATTCCTGATTGTAATATCAAGAAATGAAAAAATGAACAGAAAAACTTTTCTGTTTTGACTGGGTATGATAAAATATTTTATAGATAAAGTATAACAAAGAGACTATAGAAACATTAGCAAAGAAATCAGGGATAAGTAGAAAAAATTAGAAGAAAGAGGTTTAGATTCAATGAAGAAAATAGGAAAGCAAAATAATGGTATGGTTCAAGCATATCGAGGAAACGAAAGAGGAAAGGGATCAACCGAGGAACAAGTGGAAATGTTAGCAAACATGGGGATTGACTTAAAAAAGAAAGATTATATACAAAAGTTCTTAGATACATTAAGTATATTACAATCAATAGGAGTGGATATATCGAAAATAACACAAGAAGATACAATAGAAACATTAGCAAAAAAATCAGGGATAAGTAGAAAAAATTTAGAAGAAATAGGAATAGACACAACAAAGAAAATAGGAAGGCAAAGGCATAGGATAGCTCAAATATATAGAGGAAACTACAGAGGAAAGGGACCAACCGAGGAACAAGTGGAAATGTTAGCAAACATGGGGATTGACTTAAAAAAGAGAGATAGTATACAAGAGTTCTTAGATACATTAAGAATATTACAATCAATAGGAGTGGATATATCAAAATTAACAGAGAGAGATACAATAGAAACATTAGCAAAGAAATCAGGGATAAGTAGGAAAAAATTAGAAGAAATAGGTTTAGATTCAACGAAGAAAATAGGAAAGCAAAGGGATACGATAGTCCAAACATGTAAAGGAAATGTAAGAGGAAAGAGACCAACCGAGGAACAAGTGAAAATGTTAGAGAGCATGGGGATTGACTTAAAAAAGAGAGATTATATACACGAGTTCTTAGATACATTAAGAATATTACAATCAATAGGAGTGGATATATCAAAAATAACAAAAGGAGATACAATAGAAACATTAGCAAAGAGATCAGGGATAAGTAGAAAAAAATTAGAAGAAATAGGAATAGACACAACGAAGAAAATAGGAATACAAAAGAGTAATATAGCCCAAGCATATAGAGGAAAAAAAACCGTAAAGAGACCAACCGAGGAACAAGTGGAAATGTTAGCAAGCATAGGTATTAACCTAAAAAAGAGAGATAGTATACAAGAGTTCTTAGATACATTAAGAA
>CAKNOI010000039.1 GCA_930990125.1 uncultured Clostridiaceae bacterium
TATCAAGGGTTATCAGTCTTTTACTCTTTTACAACTGTCAAATTCAGGATTATATAATTCTTTTTTGCATTATTCAAGAAGATAGACTATATTTTTAGCAATATTTTAATACAAGTACTTTTATTCTACCACTCTTTGTTTTTCCTTCTTCTTGTTTATAGATAAATTTTCCTATTCTCCTAATAGTAATTGTGTCTTCTAGTTCTATTGTTTTGGTTAGTTTTTTCTCTACTTTTCCATTTATCCAAACTCGTTCGGCTTGTATTATCTCTACTGCCTTGCTTCTAGAAGTGTTTGCCAACTCAGCTACAATAGCATCTAGGCGGTTAGAAGAAATTTGGATTCTTTTTTCTACCATTTGTATTGTTTTTTCCCTTACTTGCTCTAAAGGGATTTCTTGTATGCTTGCTGTTTTAAATCGTGTTAAAGATGGAAGCTGCATCAATAAGAATTCTAAAATTGGTCTAGCCACTAGTATATCAGCTTCTTTTCTTTGTACCACAATATCCCCGATCTTTTTTCTTTCTACTCCTAGTTTTAAAATTCCCCCTAAATACTGCCTATGTTCATATTCTTCCTTTGGAAGCTGTATACGAATTGCTGCAATATGTTCTTGCATCGCTTGTTCTTTTTCCGTTTCCCAATTATTTTTCTTATTGGGTAAAAAGAAAAACATTTCTCTTTCTGCTTGTTTTACTCCTCCAAACGAAAAATATGAAATTTCTTTATGTAGTAGTTTTAATTCTCTTTTGGCAATATCTTTTTGAAATGTGTCTAAAAAATCGGTTGCTTGTATTTTGCCTGTTTTTTCTGCTATTTCTACTTTATCTAACATACTTGCCATCCACATTTTTGTTTCTATCTCTTTATATCTTTCTAAAATTTTTTCTTTGTCCATGTTCCTACTTCCTGTTTTTTATTGCTTCAAAAATACTTTGTGTATCCATTCCATATATTTTTTCTATTTCTTCTATTTTTCCATGTCTAATAAAGGTATCTGGATATCCAAAGCATTGCATCATTACACCCGGAATACAGTGTGTTGTAATAATATTTTGTACACTAGATGCCAAGCCCCCTACTACTATGTTATCTTCTATCGTTACTACGTTTTTTGTTTTTTGAATAGAAGATAACAGCATTTCTTCATCGATTGGCTTTAAAAATCTAGCATTGATTAGTTCTACTTCTTTTCCTTCTTGTTCTAGCAAAGTAGCTATTTCTTTCGCTCTACTTACCATTTTTCCAATTGCTATTATGGTAATGTCTTTCCCTGCTTGCAATAGTTCTGCTTTTCCTAATTCTATTTTTCCATGAGAGTAGAAAGGTATTTTACTTTCTCCACCTCTTGGATAACGAATAGCAACTGGTCTATGTAAAGAAAAAGCAAAGCTTAACATATCTTCTAACTCGGTAAAGTCTTTTGGTGCCATAATGGTTAAATTAGGCACAATTTTGAAAAAGGATAAATCTAAAATTCCTTGGTGAGTTTCTCCATCATTTCCCACAATACCTGCTCTATCTACTCCTAATACTACCGGCAATTTTTGAATACAAATATCATGAATCACTTGATCATATCCTCTTTGATAAAACGATGAATAAATTGGAACTACCGGTTTTAACCCTGCTTTTGCCATTCCTGCTGCCATACCGCAAAGCATGTTGTTCTGCAATTCCCACATCAAAAAAGCGATTAGGAAATTGTTTTTCAAATTCGGTAAGTCCTGTTCCATCTTTCATGGCAGCAGTAACCGCAACAATAGAACTATCATCTTTTGCAAGTTTTACTAACGTTTCTCCAAAAACGGCAGAATAGTCTTTTTTCTTTTCTGTTTTAGGCTCTCCTGTTACAATGTTAAAACTACCACTGCTATGAAATTTATCTGGGTTTTGCTCTGCTAAGGGATATCCCTTTCCTTTTTTGGTAATAACATGAATACAAACTGGTCCTTCTACATTTTTGCTAAGGGATATAATTTGCTCTAATTTTTCAATATCATGTCCATCTACTGGTCCTAAATAATGAAATCCAATATCTTCAAAAAACATGTTACGAATAATAAGTTGTTTAATACCATGTTTTATTTTTCGTACCATATAAATAATTCCGTTTCCTACTCCTGGTATCTTTTTTACCATTCTACGAATAGAAGCATTGGATTTGGTATATAGCTTTCTTGTTCTAAGTTTGCTTAAGGAAAGTGAAATCCCCCCTACATTTTTAGAAATGCTCATACCATTGTCATTTAAAATAACAGTGATATCGGTTTTACTTGCTCCTGCATCATTTAATGCCTCTAATGCCATACCTCCTGTTAAAGCACCATCTCCTATTACTGCTACAACGTGTTCGTTTCTTCCTTGTAAATCTCTTGCTCTTGCCATTCCTAATGCTGCAGAAATAGAAGTACTACTATGCCCTGTATTAAAGCAATCGTATTCCGACTCACTCGTTTTCGGAAAACCTGCCAAACCATTTAATTGTCTGATTGTTTCTATCTGTTCTCTTCTTCCTGTTAGCATTTTATGTACATAAGTCTGATGTCCAACATCCCATAGTATTTTATCTTTTGGTGCATCATATACACTATGAAGTGCAATGGTAAGCTCCACTACTCCTAAATTAGATGCCAAATGTCCTCCATTTTCGGAAACGGTTTGAATTAACACTTCCCTAATTTCTTCTGCAAGTACTTCTTTTTCTTTGTTATTCAATTTTTTTACATCTTCTGGTCCATTAATGTGTTCTAATATCTTTTCCATTTTCCGTCTACCTTTCCATTATATAAAACAGCTGACTAATAAAGCCGTTACTATTGGTACTGTTACATTATCTGTTCCTTTACTAGAAACTGCTTCCACAATCGTAATTATTATACTTAACACCAATGCTTTTAGATACCAAAATTCTATTCCTAAATAAACAAAAAAAGTACTTATGATAATAAAAGATATAATAAGCATAGTTCCAGAACCAGCTAACGTTTTTTTTGTTTTACCAATGGAATATGTATAACTGTTTATGCTACGACCAACAATAGCTGCCAGTCCATCCCCATACCCCATAATAAGAATACTAACAAGCCCGTACTGCAGGATTCTTTAGAATACCAAACGTATAAATTGTCATTACTAATAAAGAAATTGCATAATATACGGTACCTAGTCCATCTTGCTTTTCTCGTTCCATAGCACCAATTAGATTTTTCTTATAGGAAATATAATTTATTACAATAAAAGTAGCAGGTAAAATAGAGGCCCATATCACATTATCAAAAAATACCATTGCAATCATCCACCAATTGGATAACATAATGTGAATATATTTACGACTTGCCTCCTTACCTGCTTTTTCAAAAAATCTTGCTGTTAGCAAAATAACTCCAATGTATAAACAAGATACTACAATTCCAATAGCATTTTGCATAAAACCAATCCCTCCCTAATATGTTTCTTTATCATACCATATTAGAAGAGATTTTTCTACTATTTTCGAGTTTTTTCTTTGCTTCTAGTAAATCCTCCTTATTTTATCGTCAAATACTACTACATCGCCTAATTCAGCTTCTATTGTAAGTAATCGGTTGTATTTTGCTACTCGGTCGGTTCTGCATGGGGCTCCTGTCTTTATTTGTCCGGCATTGGTTGCTACTGCAATATCAGCAATCGTTGTATCTTCGGTTTCTCCAGAGCGGTGGGAAATAATTGTGGTGTATCCGCTTCTTTTCGCTAAATAAATAGCATCTAATGTTTCTGTTAATGTTCCTATTTGATTTGGTTTAATTAATATACTATTGGCTATTTCGTTTTGTACTCCCTTTCGTAAGCGTTTGATATTGGTTACAAAAAGGTCGTCTCCTACTAGTTGTATTTTTTTACCTATTTTCTTCGTAAGTTCCATCCAAGATTCCCAGTCTTCTTCGGAAAGTCCATCTTCTATGGATAGTATTGGATACTTTTCTGTTAATGTAACCAGATAGTCTATCATTTCTTGTTTTGTTTTAAAGTCTCCGGTTTTCCAAAATAGGTAGCCGTCTTTTCCTTGTTTTTTGGCTTCTTCATACATTTCTGTACTAGCAATATCTAATGCAATTCCTACTTGTTTTCCTGGTACATAACCTGCTTTTTGAATTGCTTCTAAAATCACCTCAATGGCTTCTTCATCATGTTTTAAGTGTGGTGCAAATCCACCTTCATCTCCTACTGCTACTGATAGTCCTTTTTCTTGTAGTACCTTTTTTAGCGTATGATAAATTTCAGCTCCCATACGAATAGCATTTTGAAATGTATCTGCTCCTATTGGTACTATCATAAATTCTTGTATACTAATAGTATTATCCGAATGTTTCCCTCCATTTAATATATTCATCATAGGAATAGGAAGTCTTTTTGCATCTACTCCTCCTATATAATTGTATAGACTCATGTGCAAGGAATTGGCTGCTGCTTTTGCTACAGCAAGCGATACTCCTAATGTGGCATTTGCTCCCAAGTTAGCTTTATTTTCTGTTCCATCTAACTTAAGTAATAATTGGTCTATAGATATTTGATAAAATGCATTTTGTCCTACCAATGCTTGTTTTATTTCTTTATTTACATGTTCTACGGCTTTTTGTACTCCTTTTCCCATATAACGGCTAGTTTCTTTATCTCGTAATTCTACTGCTTCAAAGCTTCCAGTAGAAGCACCTGACGGAACAAGACTCATTCCGCGTAGAACCATCTTCTAGTATTACTTCTACTTGAATAGTAGGATTTCCTCTAGAATCTAACACTTCTATCGCATGTATGTCTTGTATTTTTTTACTATTTTTCATGATATTTTCCTCCCATAAAATTATATTCCTTCTTAGTATGTGCTAAACTTTCCCAAATATGCTATCTTTTTGTTTTTATTTATGGTATAATAGTATTGTCAACCATTTTTTTCTTAAAGGAGGATGCTTATGTCTATGCTTAGGTATTGTCGGAGACACAACATTACGCCACGTCCGTGGCAAAGGGAATTCCCCAACATAGAAAGCGGTGTTATCTATATAAAAACACCAACATCTGCACGTGCAAAGACGCAAGGAGGAGTTCCTCGGAGAATCTGTATTATCCGAAAATATCGGTATTACCAAGAAGAATAATCCTCAAAAAAGCAGGTACCATACTGGCGCCTGCTTTTTTTACAATATTCTTTTAAACTCTTCTAATCGTTTTTCATATGCTTCCATTACTTCTGTTTCAAAGGCTAGTCTTGGATTTTCTACTCCCATTTTGCTTAAAATATATTTGGTAAATAGTGGATTAATAATAAGAATAGGTCCTAATACATAGGTAGCAATACAATTATTTTGCTGTATTCCTTCTAATTTAGATTCTTTACATAGACCTGTTCCTTTTTCTACTAGTACAAATGGATTTTCTGTATTTTCTCCATAACTTTGCGTAAATTGATTTTTAAACCCTACTATTTCTATGTCTTCTTGCTGTTTCATCTTACCTAGCACCATATCGTTCCAACGATGCATCATATCACGTTTTGCATGAATTGGAAAAATTCCTAATCCTTCTATTTTTTCTCCATTTTCTTTTTCTATGTAGTTTCCAAATATCTCTAGACTATTTCCGGTTAATAACATTACCGTGTTTTGGTCGATTACTTCTTGCAAACGTTTCCTGTAATTTTTTAATTTACTAATTGCTCTTTCTTGCATAGTTTCTGTCATAGGACCTAAGTAGATTAAGTTTACCTCTTCTTTTACAAAAACCGGTTCTTGGTCAAATGCAGTTTCAATAAACTCCGCTTCTGGTAAGCATTTTTGCAAATATTTCATATTAGCTAAGTCGCCATATAAATTACAGAATTCTGGAAATAATACTTCAATTTTCATGTTGCATTTCCCCTTTCTTTTGCGCATCTTCTACGATTCTTTGTCTTACTCTTTCTTTTACCTTTTTTGCTAGGTCAAAGGCATATAGGTCATGCAAAATAAAAATGGTTTCTATGTTTTCTAATTCAACTTTTTCGGCTACTTCTTTTTCTTCACGCATACAAAGTAACTTCTTTTCTTCTATACCTGCCATTAATAATCTTACTTTATCGTCTAAATAGCGAGCCCCTCCTACTACAATTTGGCAAATAGTTTCGTCCTTTAAAAATTCAAAGTCAGTATCATATAGCCATGTAACATTTTCGGAAGAATTTACTGCTTCATGCAGGTCATCTAGTAATAAAATAACGGCTTTTTTTCCTGGCTCTTTTTTTACATAATCAAATACACGGGAGCAAGCAATTGGGTTTTGCCCTTTTGCTAAATGCATCATTACTTTTATTCCTTCTATCGTTTCTTCTGAGAATCTTGTTTCTACCACTTTTAATTTTGCTATTGATTGTTGTAATTTTTCTTTTTCGATTCCTAATTCTCGTAATACAGCAATAGCAGCAAGTGTGTTATAAATATTAATAATATTATTACTAATACATGGATATACTGTTTCTTCTTTTTTTTCTTTTACCGTCATTTTTTTGGATTCTAAATCCAAATTTGTTATTTGATAATCTATATTAGGAGAAGCAAAATCACAATTTGGACAATGTGCTTTCCCTATATGATTATATCTTACATAATCATATTCTAATTTGGTATTACACTTAGGACATACAATAATATCACGTACTATGTTTTGTGCTTCTTTGGTGTCAGTATCTAGCCTATCGATTCCAAAGTAAACTCTTGGATTATTGGGTGCAAGATTCGCTGTGATTAAATCGTCTCCATTTAATATCATTTTGGTTTCTTTTGGTATTGCTTCATTTAAAATACTAGCAATAAATTCGGTGTGTGCATTTCTCTTAATAGAGTCACGGAATAAGTTAGTACATAAAATATAGTTTGGTTTCATATATGGGTATATTTTTTTAGAACTTCTTTCATCTACCTCAAAAACAGCTATTTTTTTTCTTTGTTTTCCACGTAGAGTAGCTCCTTCTATTAAACTACTGGCAATTCCAGCATTAATGTTGGAACCTAAACGATTATTTAATGTTTCTACTTGGTTATCTTCTAATATATCATTTATCATATTACATACGGTTGTTTTTCCATTGGTACCTGTTACACAAATAATAGTCTCTGGTTTTTCTATTCTCCCAATAAAATCAGGACAAAGGGTAACAGCAATTTTCCCTGGAAAATACGTAGCATCTCTTTTTAGCATTTTTAATGCCCATTTTGCAAGTTTTGCAAGGTAAAATGCAAGATAATATCGAATATGTTGCATAACTTCCCCTTTCTTATCTTTCTTGTTCTTTTTTCTCTTTCATGATAGATAACATGTACAAGATACTTGGTTCCTTTACTTCTTTTTCTTCTACTTTTTGTGTTAAGCTTTCTGCTAATGCTTTATCTTCTTCTATAGCTTCTTGTATACATTGTTTTAATTTTGTTCGCTCTTTTATACATTCTTCTATTCTTTTTTCATTTTCTTCATATTGCCTAGATTCTTCATCTGTAAAATCTCTTCTGGCATTTGCTACCATTCTGTCAATATACGTATTACGGGTAGATAATGCCTTTTGTAATCTACCTATTTCTTCCATCCTTCGTATCATTTGTAACATGCTTTCTTTTTCCATTTACTTTCCTCATTTCTTTATATAACTGGATGAATACTCGTTTGTATCATCTCTTTTAATATATTGGCACTTGCTTCTAACTTTTCTTGCTCTTCTTTGGTTAATGGTAATGTTAAAATATCCGTAATACCGGTATTATTAATCACTGCAGGTACACCTATATAAATGCCGTCTATTCCATATTGTCCTTGCAAATACGTAGAAACGGTTAAAATGGCATTTTCGTTATTTATAATAGCTTTTATAATTCTAGTAAGAGAAATTCCTATTGCATAGTAAGTTGCTTTTTTGTACTGAATAATTTGATAAGCAGCATCTCTTACTTGCTGATGAATTTCATCTAGTTTTTCTTGTGTTTCTCCTCTTTCTTTCATGATTTGTAACAAGCTTTTACTTCCTACATAACAATGCGTCCATGGAACAAAAGAAGAATCTCCATGTTCTCCCATAATATAGGCATGAATATTTTTAGGAGAAACCGATAAGTAGTCACTAATAATATAACGAAGTCTTGCTGTATCTAATACCGTTCCAGAACCTATTACTCTATTTGCTGGAAATCCAGATACTTTTTGTACCACATAGGTCATTAAATCTACAGGGTTACTTGCAATTAAGAAAATACCGTCAAAACCACTATCTACTACTTGTTTGGTTATATCTTTCATAATTTTGGCATTAATTTGTGCTAGTTCTAATCTTGTTTGTCCTGGTTTTTGAGAAACTCCGGCAGTAATTACTACCAAATTAGCATCTTTACAATCTTTGTAGTCTCCTGCATAAATTTCCATTCTGCTTGGTGCAAAAGGTAGTCCATGGTTTAAGTCCATTGCCTCTCCCATAGTTTTATTTTTGTCAATATCAATCAAAACTAATTCGTCTACTCCTCCTTGGTTTAGTAAAGAATATGCCATGCTCATTCCTACAAAGCCTGTCCCTACTAATACTACTTTTCTTTTTTCAACCATTTTTTATCCTCTCCTTTTTTCGATATTTAAATACTTTTTGGTACACGATATATAAATAGTTAAATACAAAATTGAAATATAAAATCCTGCCAGCACATCACTAGCATAGTGTACCCCTAAATAGATTCTGCTAATTCCAATACAAATAATTAGCATAGATATTATACTACATATTCCCCATTTTAGGTAGATATTATCCACTTTTTTATATACTAAATAAATAATGTAGCCATAAAAAGCCATACTTACCATACTATGTCCCGGGAATTTGACAGTTAATTAAATACAAAATTGATATAAGCATTGACAGTGCTT
>CAKNOI010000040.1 GCA_930990125.1 uncultured Clostridiaceae bacterium
TGTATTTTATATCTTATAAAATTGCATATAAAATATATAAAAATAAAGAAGAATAGCTATAACCTGCAAATAGCAGTTTATATACAAATGTAGCAACAATAAACTAATTAAATATTTTTAAGGAGGAATGGATATGAACAGAAAATTATCTTATAATGGGAAAGAATTATACCAAATGACAATTAGTGAACTGGAAGAACAACTAAAAACAAATCAAAAAAGAATGCTTGTAAGAAGTTTATTCTTGCTTTTGGTAACATTGGCAGCAGGATTTACTATGCCTATTTTGGTTATTTTCCCTATTGCAGTTCTTGTCATAACAAACTATTGGATATTACAAAACAACAAAGAGATTAGAAGAGAAATCGAAAGAAGATAGTTAAAGTTCAATATACAACTGTATAGAGTTGTATATGTTGCTACATGAAATTGCTAATTGTTTTATCTGCAATTAGTACGAGAGAGAATCATTAGAAATAGTGATTCTCTTTTTGCAGTAAAAATTTATAAAATAATACACTACAAAAATTTTAAGAAACGGAGTAGAGATAAAAGATGTTGCCGAAATATTAGGACATAATAATATAGAAACAACAGAAAATTACTATATATCTAGTTCTAATGAATTTAAGAAAAATGCAAATGATATTTTTGAAAAAACCACTTTTTCTAATACTATAAAAGATATAGAAAATAAATAATATTGCGAAAATAGAATTCTTATGGTATGATAGCATAAGAAATGAGGTGTGTACTGGCATGAATATAGACAAATATATTATGGCATTGCGAATCCGGTATTAAGCCTTTTTACTAAAATAGTATATGATTTAAAAATAGAAGGTGAAGAAAATTTTAGCTTTTTCTTGTAATATTTTTAGTATTTATGTATAATATAAAAAATAATTTATAACATATAAATTATTCATTAAACAGTTTAGATCTTACTATTGTAAGGCTACCATAAGATAAAAAGAAGAGGAGGGAAAAATCAAATTACAAGTATAACATAAGAGGCATAATAAAATGCCTTAGAATTAGGAGGAGGTTTTATACCATGAAAGATTTTTTTAAAAACTACAAACAGACCATTATCTTATTAGTAGCCATTATTATTGGTGCTATTGTAGGAATGATTTTTGGCGAAAAAGCCGAAGTATTAGCACCATTTGGAGATTTATTTTTAAACTTAATGTTAGTTATCGTTGTACCACTTATTTTTCTAACTATTTCAATTTCAATTTCTAAAATGAGTACACCTAAGCGCCTTGGAAAGATTATGACCACAATTGTTGTTGTGTTTGTTGTAACTTCTCTTATTGCAGTATTAATTGGATTTATCAGCACTTATTTTGTAAAATTAGTCGATACAGAAGATGGAAATAAAATTCTAGAAAGCTTAAATGCAGAAGAGGAAGCAGTAGAAGAATCCACAGAAGAATTAAGCATTTTAGATAGAACCGTTAGTGCTTTAACCGTAGATGATTTTCAAAAGTTATTATCAAAAGAAAATTTAATTGCTCTTATTGTATTTTCTATTATGTTTGGTGTTGCTATGAATATGGCTAAAGAAAAAGCAAAACCAGTACAAGATTTTCTTATTTCTGCCAATGAAATTGTAATGAAATTTATTAATATTATCATGTATTATGCTCCTATTGGATTGGGTTGTTATTTTGCTTCTTTGGTAGGAACATTTGGAGCTAATATTGCCTTTGGATATGCTAGAACCTTTATTTACTATATTTTAATTGCAGTTGCTTTTTACTTTATCATGTATACTTTTTATGCATGGCTTACAGGTGGAAAAAAGGGAGTAAAGGTATTTTGGCAAAATGCTCTACCATCTACCGTAACAGCACTTGCAACCTGCTCTAGTGCCGCATCTATCCCTGTTAATGTAGAGAGCTCTAAAAAAATGGGGGTACCAAATGATATTGCTGAAACAGTTATTCCTCTAGGAACTAGTTTTCATAAAGATGGTTCTATCATTGGTTCTGTATTTAAAATTATGTTTTTAGTATGTCTATTCGGAACAGATGTTGCATCCTTTGGCGGTATTATGCAAGTATTAATAGTAGCTTTAATTGCTAATTTATTAATTACAGCTGTTCCTATTGGAGGAGGAACTATATCTGAAATGATGATTCTTACTATGATGGGATATCCTGTAGCTGCATTACCAATTTTAACAATTATTGCAACCATTATTGACCCACCAGCTACCATGCTAAACGTAGTAGGAGATATGACCTGTTCTATGATGACCGCAAGAATTGTAGACGGAAAAGATTGGATGCAAGATTTAAAAGATTAAAAGGATGTGATTATTATTATTGACTTAGAAGAAAATAAACTAAAATTAGAAGCATTAAACCATAGAATACAAAAGATTGGTGAGTCCCTTTGACATTCCTAGTAAGCAAAACGAGTTAAAAAACTTAGAAAAGGAAACATTAGATTCTAATTTTTGGAATAATCCTTCTTATTCTAGTAAAATTTTAGCAAAAATAAAAGGACTAAAATCGAAAATAGAAGCATATACTTTAGTACAATCTGAATTCCGCACCATTCAAGAAATGAATTCTTTGTTACTACAAGAAGTTGACGAAGAAATGGCAAAAGAACTAATAGCAGATACTACTAAACTGGAAAACAAACTAGAAACACTAGAAGTTTCTACTTTATTTTCAGGAAAATATGATACCAATAATGCCATTGTATCTCTTCATCCAGGAGCAGGAGGTACAGAGGCACAAGATTGGGCAGAAATGCTATATCGCATGTACAGTAGATGGGCAAATACTAATGGATATCACGTAAAAGAAATAGACTACTTAGAAGGAGAAGAGGCAGGCTTAAAAAGTGTTACCTTTGTAGTAGAAGGTGAATATGCTTATGGATACTTGAAAGGTGAAATGGGGGTACATAGACTGGTACGCATCTCTCCTTTTGATGCAGGTGGTAGAAGACATACCTCATTTGCATCTGTAGAGGTTTTACCAGAAATAACAGAAGATAGTGAGATTCAAATCAATCCAGATGATTTGCGAATTGATACTTACCGAGCTTCTGGTGCAGGAGGACAACATATTAATAAAACATCTTCTGCTGTACGAATTACCCATATTCCAACTAACATTGTTGTCGCATGCCAAACAGAAAGATCACAAATTCAGAATAGAGAAACAGCCATGCATATGTTAAAATCCAAGTTATTAGACTTAAAAGAAAAAGAACATAAAGAAAAAATAGAAGACTTAAAAGGCGAACAAAGAGAAATTGCTTGGGGAAGTCAAATTCGCTCTTATGTATTTTGCCCTTATACGCTAGTAAAAGACCATAGAACTGGATATGAAGTAGGCAATGTAGATGCTGTAATGAATGGTGATTTAAACGGATTTATGATAAGTTATTTACGAAAGGAAGTAGAACATAAATAGAAAAAATAAATATAATACTTATATAGCCTAATTTATAATTAAATTTAGCTTGTAACAAATAGAAAAGGTGGTTATTTACCATGCATTCAACCGTAGTATTAAAATTTGGAGGGAGTTCATGTGCAGACAATGAAAAATTAAATATTGTCGCAAACAAAATTATTGAATTTTATGAGCTGGATTACAACGTAGTTGTTATTGTTTCTGCCCAAGGAAAAACAACAGATAAATTAATTCAAGAAGCAAAAGAATTGGCGGATGTTCCAAACGAAAGAGAAATGGATGTTTTATTAAGTTCAGGAGAACAAATGTCTATGGCTAAAATTAGCATTTTATTGAATCGTTTAGGATATCAAACGGTATCTTTAACAGGATGGCAAGCAGGAATTTATACAGCTGGAGCTTATCAAGATTCCAAAATAGATTATATTGATACTAGTCGTATTCAAAAAGAATTAGAAAAACATCATATTGTCATTATTGCAGGATTTCAGGGAATGAACCAAAATATGGATATTACAACATTAGGAAGGGGAGGCTCTGATACAACAGCAGTTGCTGTTGCTGCTGCACTTTCTGCAGACGAATGCTATATCTTTTCCGATGTGGCTGGTATCTATAGTACAGACCCACATAAAGTAAGTAATGCAAAAAAATTAGAGCGTGTATCTTATGAAGAAATGCTAGAAATTTCTAGCGAGGGTGCTAAAGTTCTTCATAATCGTTGCATCGAAATAGGGAAAAAGTTTCAAATTCCTATTATTGCAAAATCAACTTTCCGAAATGAAGAAGGAACAATTATACAAAATAAAATTGAGGATTCTACTATAAAAAGCATTGTGAAAAATGACGCAATTTTACGTATTCATTTAACAAGTCCTCAATATAAATCTACTATGGTAAATGAAATCGTTACCTTTTGTGTAACTAATGGAATTCTAACACAAAATTTAGTAAACAACAGTACAGATTCTTTAGATATTTCTTTTACCATAAAGTCAGATAAATTAGCCAAATTTCAAAACTTAATTGAAACACAATATCCCAAAATTGAAATGTCTTATCACAATGTGACACGCATTGCTATGATTGGATTTGGAATATTAAATAATGAAAATAATTTAAAGGAATTGATGAACATACTTGCACAAAACAATACAGATATTGCTTGTATGGAAGTATCAGAATCTAAAATTGCTGTTTTACTTAACCAAACTGTATCGGATGTTGTTTTAGAACAACTTCATCAAAAACTAATATCATAACATAAGAAGGAAAAGAGTCTAAGAAAATCTTAGATTCTTTTTTTGTTTAGTTCTAAAAAAGACAAGACCTGAATATAATAGTTTAAGAAACATAGAGAGGAGAGAGGAAAATGACATTAGAAGAAAGAAAAAACACCAATATGCCAGGAAATATTATTCAAAATCTAGTATTAGAAAATAGAGGTAAACTTAGTATTTCTGGTGTTCTTGATGTTTTAAGTTTTGATGATCAAATTGTAATGGTGGAAACAGAATTAGGTTTATTAACAGTAAAAGGGGAAGAATTACGAATTAATAAACTAAGTATTGATACCTCTGAAGTAGTAGTAGAGGGTGATATTTATAGTTTATCTTATAGTGAAAAAGAAATAGAAAAAAAGGGAACCAGTCTTCTGGGGAAAATTTTCAAATAAAGATAGGTGATGAAAACAAAAATGGATAATACTACGAATCAACTATATGTTTTTACTATTTTTATCATAACAGGTATCTTAACTGGTGTTTTATTTGATATATTTAGAATTTTTCGTAAATCATTTTTAACGCCAGATTGGCTTACCCGAATAGAAGATATCTTATTTTGGCTTTTAACAGGACTGTTAATTCTATATACAATTTTTAATTTTAACAATGGTGAAATTCGTTTTTATCTATTTTTAGGAATTGTTTTAGGAATTGCAATATATCTAAGTACATTTAGTAAGTTCTTTATTCGAATTAATGTAAAGATTATTAACATCCTAAAAAAGTTTTTTACTATTTTATTTTATCCATTTCAGTGTATTCTACGATTTTTACGAAAAGTGATACTAAAGCCAATTTCCTTTATTTTTATTAACATTCGAAAAAATATTACGCATTTTTTTACAAGAATCACTACTATTTTTAGAAAAAAAAATAAAAAAAATCACGAAGAAAAGAAGGATTTTAGCACATAATGTAGAATTATATAAGTGAATGAGTTTTTTTATGTTGGAGAGATATTACTTATGAAAAAAATCTATAAAAGATTATTACTTTTGGGTACTATTTTATATGTTGTTTTTACTTTAATTAATCAACAAAAAATGTTAGATTCTTATCAAACACAGCAAGTAGCATATGAAGAAAAAATTCAAGAAGAAAAAGATAAAAATGTAGAATTGCTTTCTATTCAAGAAAACGTAAATTCTACAGAATACATAGAAGAAATAGCGAGAGAAAAGTTAGATATGTATCTTCCAAATGAGAGAAGATATATTGACGTTAGTAAATAATGTAAAACCTTAAATATTATTCTACAATACTATTTAAGGTTTCTCTTTTATTGTTATGGTAGATTATTCTTAGTAAAATTTAATGGCAAAATTGCTTTCTATTCTTTAAAAATTAAATCCCTTATTTATCCCATAAATTTACTGTATAGAATTTAAAAAATACTCCAATACATTACTATCTATAAGGAGGAGAAAAAATGAATATAGAAAAAATGACTTTAGTAGAGTTACGTCAATTAGCAAAAGAAAAAGGAATAAAATATGTAACCAAATTAAAAAAGGAAGAACTTATTTCCTTATTACAAGAAAATGTAGAACCATCCTACAATGAGGAAAAAAAAGAAAATGTGGAAGAAAGCAATAAAGCTCCTAATACATTACAAGAAGGTCCTAAAGTTTATGCACCACAAGGGATTTATAAAGTTACAAACACAGACGATCAAATTATAGAGGGAATACTAGAAGTGTTACCAGATGGGTACGGATTCTTAAGAGGAGAAAACTATTTACCTAGTCCAAAAGATGTTTATATTTCCCCTGTACAAATTAGAAGATTTCGCTTGGATACAGGAGATAAAATTAAAGGTATTTCTAGGACACCTAAAGAAGGTGAAAAATTCCCAGCCCTTATCTTTGTAGGAGAAGTAAATGGAGAACAACCAGAAAGAGCATTTCGTAGAAAAAAATTTGATGATTTAACACCTATTTATCCTACTGAAAGATTAAAACTAGAAACACAAGATTCTAATGAATATGCTATGCGTATTATCGATTTAATTTCTCCGGTTGGAAAAGGACAAAGAGGAATGATAGTAGCACCACCTAAGGTTGGAAAAACTACTTTAATTAAAAAAATAGCTAATAGCATTTCTACTAACAATCCGGAAGTAGAACTTATTGTATTGCTTATTGATGAAAGACCAGAAGAAGTAACCGATATGAAACGTTCTATTCAAGGAGATGTTATTTATTCTACCTTTGATGAAGTACCAGACCACCATGTAAAAGTTGCAGAAATGGTACTAGAAAGAGCAAAACGTTTAACAGAACAGGGGAAAGATGTAGTAATATTATTAGATAGCATAACAAGATTGGCTAGAGCATACAATTTAGTAATTCCTTCTTCCGGTAGAACACTTTCTGGTGGATTAGATCCTAGTGCATTACATTGGCCAAAAAAATTCTTTGGAGCTGCAAGAAATATTGAAAATGGGGGAAGCCTTACAATACTTGCATCTGCTCTAATTGAAACAGGAAGCAGAATGGATGATGTTATTTTTGAAGAATTCAAAGGAACTGGAAACATGGAAGTACATTTAGACAGAAAATTATCTGAAAAACGTATTTTTCCTGCAATTGATATAAATAAATCCGGAACACGAAGAGAAGACTTATTATTAACACCAAAAGAGCTAGAAACTGTATTTGCATTACGAAAAGCTATGAACAGCATGCCAGTTTCAGAAGTAACAGAACAATTAATTGATCAAATGCTAGCCACCAAAAACAATGATGAATTTATTGATAAAATGGAATACTTTTTAAAAAGTTACAAATAATAATTAATAATAAACAAAATAAAAGATGAAAGAAAAATTTCATCTTTTATTTTGTTTATAAAAAGTAGCATTGAAGAGAAGAGGGGGATAAGAAATAATAGAAAATAGTAAAAAGCAATGAAATTTTACGCTACAGAACATTGCACAAAATGAAACTTTTGTGCAAAAAGAGATAGGGGCATAATATAAAACAGCCATAAACCTCTACTTCTACTATTTCAAGGCTTTTGACTG
>CAKNOI010000041.1 GCA_930990125.1 uncultured Clostridiaceae bacterium
ATTATATTCATTATAACCTTTTTTATTAACAAAAGTCAATAAGTTTTGTCTACTTTTTTAGATTCTTGTTACTCGTTTAATACTTTTTTTTCAAAATACTATGGACTTTTTTTCTTTTTTTGTGTATGATTATATCGTAACATTTTAGATAAAGAATTACTGTTGTAATTTAAAGTTTAGGAGGCAAAATAGGATGAGAAATTTAAGTAAAATAATTGGAATGATGCTACTAGTATTGGTATTTTTAACCGGAGTTACTTTGGCAGCAGATATTGATATGAACTTAACTACAGATACTCCTGCCACTAATGATGCTACTACCACCAATACAGCAGATACTACAGGTACTAACACAAATACAGGTACGGGAACTGATACTACTACGGGAGGTTCTAACAGTACTACTAACACAACTACTAATACAGGTTCTTCTCCTAATGTAAGTAGTGTAGAATCTGTTCCGGAAACGGCTCTTAGCTTAACAAATATTTTAAGTATTTTATTAATTGTAGTTGGCATATTATTAATTTTACTAGCGGTTGCTATTTTGATTCGTTTAAAAAAATAAGAAAAGTGGCTTTGCCAATGTACACGATTGCTATGCAATCGGCACAGTCCAATGTAACTTAACCTTGTTGTATAGGAAAATTTTTCTAAGATAGGAAAACATTCCTATCTTTTTTTTGCAAGAATTGTATGTATATTTTTGTCCTCTTTTCAGATACTAATACTAGAAGTTTTTTTTAAAAACTTATTAGTTCAATATTAGGAGGTTCAGTATGACAAAGAAACTTGCAATTCTTTTTGCTATCATTGCTTCTATTGTACTTTCCATAGCAATTCCTTCCTTTGCTGCTGAAGGGATGGTAGAAAATGCTGCTGAAGGTGCCCGTAATATCGTTGGGGGTGCAGAAAATGCAGTAGAAGACGGAGTTAAGGGCGCTGCTGAAGGTGTTCGTAGTGGTCTTAACACTGCTGGTGAAGCTGCTAAAAATACAGCCGATAGCGTAAAAAATACTATGACCGGTAATCATAATAGAAGTGGTGTAGCAACAACAAATAATAATAATGGTAACTACACAGCAACTAGAACATCTGCTAATGCTACTTTTATGGGAATGACAGGAACCATGTGGACATGGCTTGTAATGGGAATTACTGGTATTGCTATTGTTGCTTTAATTTGGTATTATGGTTCTTCTAGAGAAAATAACATATCTACTGCAAGCAACAATCATGATGATAACAGGTTCTAACCTAAAAAGCACTTTGAATTACTTAAGAGTCAAAGTGCTTTTTCTTTTAAAAACCTTTTCATTACTTATGCTTCGTGATATAATAGGAAAAAAACAAGGAGATAAGGAAAATGTCTAACATAATTGCTAAAAATCCTACTGCTATGCACAATTATTTTATCGAAGACCATATAGAAGCTGGAATTGTGCTTTCTGGTACAGAAATTAAGTCTATTCGTGCTGGAAAGGTAAATATAAAAGATAGTTATGTAAGTATTATTAAAGGAGAATGTACCATACATGGTATGCATATTAGCCCTTATGAGCATGGGAACATTTTTAATAAAGACCCTTTACGTGACCGTAAACTGTTATTACATAAATCTGAAATTCGTCGTTTGGTTGGGCTTATTAAGCAAAAAGGATATTCTCTTATTCCCATTAGCCTGTATTTTAAAGGTTCTTTTGTAAAGATAGAACTAGGAATTGCCAAAGGTAAAAAACTGTATGATAAACGTGAAGAAATTGCCAAAAAAGATGCTGAGTTATACATAAAAAGGCATATGAATTAATTGGTAATTTGCTATTCTATTTTAATAAGATAGCATAACAAAAAAGAATAAAAATAGTAGTATTGTGCTTTTCAACCAAAAAAGAAGAAATGTTGGTTATTTCCCCCATTTCTTCTTTTTTGTTTATGCTTTATTGCTAGAGCCAAATACGTCTCTTATTTTATGTTGTACTGTTTTCTTTATTTGCTCTCTTGCTGGTGTTAAGTACTTTCTTGGGTCAAATGCAGAAGGATCTTCTGCAAATACTTTTCGTATTTCTGCTGTCATGGCTAAGCGCAAATCGGTATCTACATTTATTTTAGATACACCAGATAGACTTGCCTCATGTAACATCTCGTCTGGAACGCCTTTTGCCCCTGGAATATTTCCACCATATTTATTACACATTTCTACTAATTCTGGAATAACGGTAGATGCACCATGTAGTACAATAGGAGTATTTGGTATTCTTGCTTTAATTTCTTTTAAAATATCAAAACGAAGTCGTGCTTCTCCTTTAAATTTGTAAGCTCCATGGCTCGTTCCTATGGCAATTGCAAGAGAATCGCAACCGGTTCTTTTTACAAATTCTTCTGCTTGTGCAGGGTCTGTATACATAGCATCTTTTGCTTCTACATTTACTTCATCTTCTACTCCTGCTAGTTTTCCAAGTTCTGCTTCTACCACAACTCCTTTTGCATGTGCATAGTCTACAACTTGTTTGGTAAGTGCTATATTTTCTTCAAAACTGTATTTAGAACCATCTATCATAACAGAGGTAAAGCCTCCATCTACACACATTTTACAGGTTTCAAAATCTGGTCCATGGTCTAGGTGCAAAGCTACCTGTAAATTTGGATGCTCCTCTAAAGCAGCTTCTAACATTTTTCTTAAATATGCCATTCTAGCATACTTAATAGCACTAGAAGAAGCTTGCATAATAACAGGAGAATTTTCCTCTGCTGCTGCATCTGCAATTCCTTGGATAATTTCCATATTATTCACATTAAAAGCTCCTATGGCAAAGTGCTCTTTCATAGATTTTTCAAACATATTTTTTGTCGTAACAAGTGGCATAATTTTTTATCTCCTTTCTTTTACTTTTCTCATGCTTATTGTATTTCTAATTTACAAAGATGTCAAGATAAAAGAGTTCCATTTTCAAACAGAACCCTTTTTCATTTTTCTAATTTTGTTTATTTTCATAGCTAGAACACATAGATTCTTCTGGCATTTTGGTTTCGTTTCCTTGTACAGGTGCTACAATAATTTGTTCTAATGCACATTCTTGTCTTTGCTTTTCGTTATATTTACAGCTGGTAACTGTACAATTAATTCTTTGATTTTTTTCCATTTTAAAAGCCTCCTAATATTTTTATACTATTAGTATGACCTTTAAAAAGAATAACATACATAGCATTTTTTTCTTGCGTTTTTTAAATTTGTTGTTTTGCACTTAATTCAATAATTTTATTCATATTATCATCTGTGGCAGATTTATTTTTCCTAATTTTTCCACATTTTTGACAGCGAAATACAATAACATATCCTTTTTTACTATTTAATTCTACTCCAATTGGTTCTAACAACCCATGGCATTCTTCCTTTCTATCTCCTGGGTAAACATCTACATGTTTAGAATATAAGCAGTATGGGCAGTGGTTTCTGCTAGTATACCCTAATTTAGGAACTTGTTTGCCACAATGTTCACAAACAAATTCTTCATCTATTTTGGTAAATTTACTTGTTTCCATGTTAGTTTCTCCTTTGGCAAGTATTATATACTATTTTTATCTTTTGTGCAAACTTTACAAAAAGGATTATTTTATGGTATACTAAAAAGAGCAACTCTGTTGCTGTTGGAAACATAAAGGGCAAGACAATTAGAAAGGATGACAACAATGCTTACTGGAAAAAATTACATTGGAGAAATTCGCCCTCTCATGAAAGTAGAAATGAACATCTTATTAGATGACATTCATTTCTTTATGGCAGATGTACAAAAAGAAAACATGGATGTAAGGAAGATACAATCAGAAATGCTTTATTGGGCACAGATGTCCAAAGCTTTCGTAGATTTTCCTCTTGGGTTGGTTTCTAAAGATTTTAAACACCATACTGCAGAATTGCTCTGCCTGCTATATGCCGTTCAGCTGTTTTCTACTAATGGAGAACAATTGGAAAGAAACCTCTTGGCCTGCAAAAAAAATTTTCTTATCCAAATAAGAGAAAACTACCCCAGGCTGTATGAGCACATTTCTGAGGCTCAATCCATTACCGATGGACTAAGCCAGTTCCAGACAATGGCTTTTATCAAAGAAATTTTGTAAAATGCTATATTCGCTCTTTTTGTATTCCAACAAAAGCCCCCTACACTAAGGGGGCTTTTTCTTTTAATATCCAAAAATACTTCCACCAATAAATTCACGTAGTAACGAATTTTTTGGTATGTCATCTGCTGGAATGGATTCAAAATATCGTAGTAAATCTAATAATCGAATTGCTTCAGAATATTCTTTGGATGCAGTGGTAATTTGTTTTAATAGTGGAATAGCATAATCTTTTAATACTCCTAATTCATATACTAAAGAAGTATTAAACATGGTGTCTGCTTGTTCTTGGAATGGGAAAATATATTTTTCTTCTCCTCTATTTACCGAATACCACATTTTTAAGGTATGCATTGCAGAATATCCTCTGTAATTAAAATCACGTACCATTCTACGGATTAATCTAGAATCTGTTGTAGAAATACGGTTAAATCCATCAATATTTAGTACGGTTAAGTCACTAATATAAATTTTATATTTTTGCTCTCTTGGAATTTTGCTGGTTAAGATATCATTTAAGCAGTGAATTCCTTCTATTACTAAAATCTCATCTTTATCTAAATGCATAGTTTCGCCAGAATATTCTTTTTTCCCTGTTTCAAAATTAAATTTTGGCACAAAAATTCTTTCTCCATTTAGTAGTTTTAATAAATGGTCATTAAATAAATTTAAGTCAATGGCATCAATTCTTTCGAAATCGTAGTTACCATGCTCATCTTTTGGCGTATCTTCTCTTTCTACAAAATAGTTATCTACAGAGATGGTAACTGGTCTAATACCATTTAAACGTAGCTGTATTCCAAGCCTTTTTGCAAAAGTAGTTTTTCCAGAAGAAGATGGACCTGCTATTAATACCATTTTAATATTTTTTCTTGAGGCAATTTGGTCTGCTAAATCCGATAGTTTCTTTTCGTGAAGGGCTTCATCTATTAAGATGGTTTCTGAAATTTTTCCTTTACGTACTATTTCATTTAAACGGTGTACTGTATCTATTCCTAAAATACGGTGAATATCCTCATATTCTTGCAGGGCAGTAAGTAGCTTCATTCCTTCTATATATGGCTGTAATTCTGTTGGTTTTCTTCTACTTGGATAACGAATTAAAAATCCTTTTTGGTATTTTTTCATTTCAAATAATTGTAAAATACCAGTAGAAATTGGCATTACTCCATAAAAATAATTATAGTATTCTTCACAATAATATAAGGATACATTATCTTTTTGTTTTGCTTCTAATTGTAGTTTTCCATTTTCCGTTTGTTCTTTGGCATAAAAGGCTTCTGCTTCTGCTTTTGTCATGGTTACTTTGGTAATTTCTAAGTTTTTTGCTACAATTTCACGCATTCTATCATTTACATTTTTTAGCATCTCTTCTGTAATTTCTTTACTTACACTATCACAGTACATAGCATTATGTAGTTGATAATTAACAATCAAATCTGTTTCTGGATAAACTTCTTTAAATGCTTTTCCCATAATATACAATAGACCCCTAATATAGGTACGCATTCCATCATTATCGCGAATATCTAGTAATTCTATTTCTCCTTCTTCTTGTATTTTGTGATTTAAAGAAAATACATAATTATTTAGCCTCGCCGCAATAATCGGTAACTCCGCTTCTGCTATTTCCTTTGCAAAGGCTTCCTTTATCCTTACCCCTTCTGTAATTTCTCTTTTTTGTCCTTGATATGTTATCTTCATACATTTCCTCCATTTGTATTTTTACTGTATTATTGTATATCTTATGCTCTATTTCGTCAAGTAGAACAAAATGGAAGGAAAAATCTTGTATGTGTCAAGTAAATGTAGGCAATTTTTTTATCTTTTTTTCTAATCCCTTAAACGCCATTGCTTCCAACACTTTATTTATTTTTTTGTTCTTTTAATAAACAAATTAATAACTTAATCTTAATTCGCTTATATCTCTACATTTCAATATTTTATTTATAAAATTTTTTTCTATATGTCCTTTTTGTATTCCAACTCCTTCTTTTGTTTTTTCTGTTGCTACAAAACTATCTTTTCTCGTTCTATTTTTTCTTACATTTTCTTCTATTTCTTTTATCCAATCTTCTACTCTTGTATCTATTGGTATTGGTGTTTCTAATTCTTCTAAACTAAACTTTTCGCTTAATACACATATCTTTGCTAATGCATTTGCTCCATGCTCACTAAACGCTTTTCTTCCGCTACAAAATCTTTTCTTTAATTTACTAAATATCTGACTTTCTTGTGTCCCCATATTTCTGTATTCTACTCCTTCTGGTGCTTCTGGTACTTCTACTATATCTTGATACCTTTCTAGTCCACTACTTAAATAGCTTTGTAATCTATTTAATTTTTTTACTGCTTTATATTCTCCTCCTAATTCTACTTTTAATCCATCTATTGCTTTTTCTATCTTATCATATTGTTTTGTTTTCACTAATTCTTCTATTATATTTCTATATTCTTTTGGTACATCCCTTACTATTTCTTGCATTATATGAAACTGATCCTTTTGATATATTCCTCCTTTTGCTGTTATTCCTTTTGTCCACTTCGCTCCATCTCCATTTACCACTCTTAATTTTATTTTCTCTACATCATATTGCTGATATACTCTGGCATCTCTTAATTTCTTTATCTCTTTTGGTTTCATCATTCCTGCTATATATTGCTTATTTATTAATGGATGTCTTTTATCATCTTTTTTCCATCCTTCATACATTACATGCAGTTTTAATTCTGTTTTGATTTTTTGCTTTGGATTAAATTCTTTGTTCTCTTTTTCACATTTCTTTTTATTTTGTTCTAATCTTTCTTTTCTATCTTTTCCTTGTAAATTTATCCACAATCCATCTGCTTCTTCAAACAGTACTATTATTTGCTTTAATCCTGCAACTAATTGTCCTTTATCTAACATTTTCCTTTCTTCTTTTTCTTTCTTTGTTATTTTGTCTCCTAATTTTACTACAATATTTCTTATCCATTCAAAACTTAATGTCGCATTTGTTGTTTCTTTTAGTACTGTTTCTGCTTTTCTATATGAATCTGTTATTGGTACTGTTTCTACTATTTTTTCTACTAAATTTTCTGATGCTTTTCCTTCTGTATTTATATGCATTTTTTCATCTAACAAATATACTCTTTTCTTTATTCCTGCTTCTTCAACCTCATACATTGCTCTTACATATTCTACTTCTCCCATCACTGTTTTTATTGTATTTTTTCTTAATCCTTTATGCCTATATTTCTTCGTATCTCTAGCTTTCATTATCTTTCTGTCATAGCTTTCTAAAATTAATTTTATTATTAAACATCCAAAATTACATACAAATTTAAATATTTTTTTCTCTAAATTATTGAATTTTATTTCTTCTTCTGTTACAATTTCTTCAAACATAGATATTTTCCTTTCTTTTGTGTCGTTTTGTCAATTCACATTTTAAAGGATTATCTATGTTTTTTCAATATTTTTTAGATAAAAATTATGTAGGCATTTT
>CAKNOI010000042.1 GCA_930990125.1 uncultured Clostridiaceae bacterium
TAGGATAATTACCATTATTCCTATTATTATTAATATCCATTTTAATTCATTTTTTTTCATTTTTTATCTCTCCTTTGTATTTTTTTCTTTTCTTAGTTTTCCTAAGTTTTCTTATTTTATACCTTTTTTTTCTTTTTTGTGAATGAACTACAGTTCAATTTTCACCTATTTTTCCTTTATTTTTTGCATTTTTTTATCTTTTTTTCATTTTTTTATTTTCTTTTTAGCTACTATCCAGCACGCAAAAAAGACAGACTAATTTTCCTAGTCCATCTTCATATCTCAAAGGAACACAGGTTGCCTGTGCTTTTTTCCTTTTGGTAAGTTAATTCTCTCTACAACCACGACGGTTTCCTCCTTTGTACTTTTGTTTTTCTCTTTTTCCCTCTTATTCTACCTTGACTTTATTCCTTTGTCAAGACATCCTATTTTTTCATTTTACTTCCCGCACCAATTCTTGTCTATTTTTGTACTAATGTAACATATGAAATTCCATGGTTTTGTCAAATTCATTCCGATACTTTTTGGCATTTTATTCCGATGTTTTTTTCATTTACTATTTTTTGTGAACAGAATATTCCTTTCTAAACTTTTTAGGTTATTTTTCCTACTATCCGGGTTTTTCTGTTTTTTTCTTCTCGTTTCCAATAAAACAAATACTGCTGTGCTAAGCCTGCTAGACTTCCATATTTTTCTGTTGCTATCTTTTCTATTTCTGCCTTACTTACTTTTTCTTCTTTTGGATTTTTTACATAAAGCTCATTCATTACTCTTCTTACCCATACATCAATAGGAAATACTTCATATCTTTTTAGTGCAAATAGTAAAATACAATCAGCCACTTTAGGTCCTACACCAGGAAGTGTTAAAAGTTTTTCTCTTACTTTTTTGGTATCTTTTTCTTGTTGCAAGTCTTCTAAGGAAAAAGTACCATCTACTACCATTTGTACCACATCATGAACTCTTTTATCTCTAAAGCCTAATCCCAGTTTTCTTAAATCTTCTACACTTGCTTTTTGTAATTCTTCTGGGGTTGGAAAAGTATAGTAACAGGTATGATTCCATTGTATTGGCTTTCCATAGTTTTTTGCCATTTTTTCTATAATTCCTTTTATTCTTGGTATATTGTTATTGGCCGAGATAATAAAGGAAATAATTACTTCCCACAAATCTTGATGCAAAATACGAATTCCTTGTCCATAAAAAATAGAGGCTTTTAAATAGGAATCTATTCCGTGAAAGTTTTTGCTTAATACTTCCATAATCTGTTTGCATGTCAAAATAGGATAAGCACAATTCCTCTAAAGAATCTTCCCCTATTCCTTTTACTAGAATCGTATCTCCTGTTTGTTCTACTTGAATAACATTGTTTTTTACTACACCAATATAAGAACCATCTTCTTGTTTGTTCCATCTAAAGCATTGTCCACATTCAAAAATATCTTGTAGTGTAAAAGAATCTACATGTTTTAACTCTACTTTTTGCACTGTATTCATTTTCTTCCCTCTTCTAATCTCTATATATTGTTTTTCCTTCTTTTATGGTTTCTACAACCTTTATCTCTTTTATCGTATCTTTTTCTACCTTGCATGGATTTTTATCTAATACTACAAAATCTGCTAGTTTCCCTTCTTCTATTGTTCCTTTGGTATCTTCTTCAAAATATTGATAAGCTACATTTTTGGTAACTGCTTTTAAAGCTTCATATACTCCAATACATTCTTCTTTCCCTAACACATTTCCCTCTTTTGTTTTTCTATTTACACTACACCAAATCGTTTCTAACATGTTAGGGTCTATTACTGGAGTATCTTGATGAAATGTATAGGGTAATTGTAATTCTTCTGCTGTCTTGGCAGGACTAATTGTTTCTGCTCGTTTTCCTAGATTTTTTTGATGAATGTCTCCCCAATAGTACGTATGTGCTATAAAAAAGGATGGGAGCATGTTAATAGCTTTCATTCGTACTAATTGGTCTTTTCGCACGGTTTGTGCGTGTATCATAACTGGTCTTGTCTTTTTTACTTTTTCTTTCTCTTCTTTTTCATAAGCTCGAATAAGTTGTTCTGCTGCATTATCTCCATTACAATGTGTTAGTAACTGGTTATTTTCTAAAACACTTTGATGAACCGCTTCTTCTACCTCTTGGTCGGTATGCACTGGATACCCTTTATATTCTTTTTCTCCTTCATATGGTGCACTCATCCATGCTGTTTTTCCTTGTGGTGATCCATCTAATAGTAGTTTATAACCTCCTATTTTTAAATGGTTCTTATATTTTTTTACATACTCTGGATGTTTTCTTACTATTTCTGGATGATAGTAGTCTACATATCCTACTACATCCAAGTACAAGGCACTTCTATTGCTAGCTGTTTGTAACATTTTCCACTCTGCTGGCTTTATAAGTCCATCTTGTATGGTGGTTATACCATTTTTTGCGTATTCTTGCTGAGCTTCCTCTATACAGGAAATGATTTTTTCCTCTCCCCACTGTAATATACTTGCTCCATACTGGTAAAAAGCTGTTTCTTCTAAATACCCGTTTACTTCTCCATTAGAAAGTTTTCCTATTTTTCCGCCTTCTGGATTTGGCGTATTCTTTTCTATTTTCATTTGCTCTAATCCTAAAGCATTGGTAACTCCCATATGACCAGATACATGAGCAAGCAAAATAGGGTTTTCTGTAAAGTCTTTTAAATCTATCTTATTCGGATGTCTTTTTTCTGTCAAAAAATTATGGTCATATCCAAAACCAACAATCCATTCTCCTTTTGGTATATTTCGTGTCTTACGATATTGTTCTAATTTTGTTACCATTTCCGAAATACTTGTTGTCTCTCTTAAATTTACTAATCCCATTGTTTGTGCTAGTGCAGTAAGATGACTATGACTATCCATAAAGGAAGGTAACAATGTTTTTCCTGCCAAGTCTTTTCTTTGCACCATTTCTCCGCAAACTTTCTGCTACTTTTTCCACTTCTTGCAGGCTTCCCACTTTTTGAATATAACCATCTCTTACTAAGACTGCCTCTGCAGTTTCCTCTTCTTCTTTTGCTTTCGCCATGGTAAGAATTGTTCCATTTTGATAAATTGTTAACATTTCTTTCTCCTCTTCTTAAGTAGCAAATCTATTTGCCACTTTCTTGAATCATTCCTTCACGATAGGCTGTTAATAGCATTTTTAAATCCTCTATTTCTGCTTGTAATCTTTTTCCTATATCCGTATCAGCAACACATTTTCGTTTGGTTTCTTTTTCATTTACCATAATATCGTACTGAATATCAATTCCTTCTTTAATAGCTATATCTTTACTGTCAAATGGTTCATTGGCAGATAAAATTAAGCCATGTGAATTGTAGGTTAAGGTATAACCTGCTCGTCCTGTTTGCTTACGATAGCTTTTTGCAAATCCACCATCAATAACAAGTAATTTTCCATTTGCTCTAATAGGACTTTCTCCATCTTTTTCTTTTACCGGTACATGCCCATTAATAATATGAGACTCTGGACCACCTACTCCAAATTCTTCTAATATTTTGTTACAAATTTCTTCTTTTTCAATAAGAGTATAATACGCATTTTTCTTTTCTTTATGCGTTTCTTTTTCTTGAATAAAATATCTTTCAAATGTAGCCGCTTTTTCTTTTCCAAATACCGGAGACTTTGCCCCACACCATAAATAGAACATAATGTCTTTGATGTTTTGCATTTCTTCGGAATTTTCTTTATCAAAATATGCCCTTCTTACTAAAGATTCTAAATAATCAAAATAATGCTTTCCTTTTAGTGTTTTTCCCATTACATTTACTTTCATAAAAGAGCCGTCTTCTTCCATTGGTACACAACCATGAAATAGTAAATTGGAATTAAAGCGCTGGTACATAGAACCTTTTTGGTACAAAAATTGAATATGGGTATTTAATCCTTCACTACGTTTAAAAGATTCTTTTAAACGTTCCATTACTTCTTTTTCTTCTTCTGTTAGTGCATATGGATTTTGTTTATCTATGGTCGGAAAATTGGTATCTAGTAAATGGTACGTATTTTCTCCTATGGTAATTGTACCTTTGTCTAAATCCATTTTATCAAATAACAATCTATCTTGCATTTCGTATTCCGGATGTTTTTGTATTAGGTTTGCTTCTACTTTAAATTGAATGATAGCAATTGCCTTATGAATTTTGGCAATAGCTCTTTTATCTGTATCCGAATATTTATTGTAATCATATACTTTTGGCAAAAACTCTGTACATGGGTCATCTTGGTAGGTTTCCATTGCAAAAACAGACAATGGTCTAATATTGATACCATATCCTTCTTCTAAGGTATCTATATTATCGTATCTACTACAAATACGCACCACATTAGCAATACAAGCTTCATTTCCACAAGCTGCTCCCATCCATAAAATATCATGGTTTCCCCATTCAATATCTAAACTGTGGAATTGCATTAAGGTATCCATTACTGCTTTGGCATTAGAACCTCTATCGTAAATATCTCCAATAATGTGTAAATGGTCGATTGCCATTCTTTTTATTAGGTTAGAAATAGCAATAATAAACTCATCTGCTCTTTTTAAATCAATAATGGATTGTATAATTTGATGGTAATACTCTTCTTTATCTCCATCGGATGTACTATGATGTAACAATTCTTCTATAATATAGTCAAAACCAGCAGGTAGTGCTTTTCTTACTTTGGAACGTGTATATTTTGAACTTACTTCTCTTGCTACTTCAATTAAACGGTATAGCATAATATTATACCATTCTTCCATATTTTCCTCTTCTTTTTTTATGAGCTCTAATTTTTCTTCTGGATAATAAATTAAAGTAGCCAATGTCTTTCTTTCCTTTTCTGTAAGCTTATCTTTATAGATAGCTTCAATTTTACTTTTTATAATACCAGAACCATTATTTAAAATATGCGAAAAAGAACCATATTCTCCGTGTATATCACTTAAAAATAGTTCTGTTCCTTTTGGCAAATTTAAAATTGCCTGTAAATTAATAATTTCCTCTGCCACTTCTTCTATATTGCGATATTGTTTGCTTAATAATTGCAAATATTTTTTCACACCAAAGCTTACTTCTTCCAAAAAAACACCTCTTTCTTTTTTCACTATTATATCTCAATTTTACAAATTTTACTATACTCTTTTCCTTTTTCTTTTTCGTATAATTTTCTTTTTTCAATTTATACTATCAGTAAAATTTAACTGTCATATTTCTGTTTAAATATACCCAATAATGCTATATTTAAACAGAAGGAAATGAGGTGTACTTATGGCAATAGATTATAATTTAGTGGGAGAAAGATTAAAAAAAGCTAGACTTTCTAAAAAGCTTACCCAAGAAGATTTGGCAGAAGAATTAAATGTTTCTGTTGCCTTTTTAAGTAGAGTAGAACGTGGAAGTTCTCATTTTAATTTACGAAGATTAGAACAAGTTTGCAATTTGCTTGGTGTAACCGAAGGTGAAATTCTAAACGGCACATCTAGCATGTCATCTAACTATCTATCCCAAGAATTTGCAGACCTATTAAATACCTGTCCACCAGAAAAACAAAAACTAATTTACGATATTGCAAAAGTAATCGCAAATAGTTAAAAAATGCTACAAAAGGGACGGGGAATTTTGGCAGAGTTTATGTTTTTTTATCTTCTGCCAAAATTCCCC
>CAKNOI010000043.1 GCA_930990125.1 uncultured Clostridiaceae bacterium
GTTTTATCTCCATTTACATCTGCATAATATCCTACATAGGACTGTGTTGTTGGTATACCTGTTTTTTCTAAGGTTGTTGCTGTTGTGCTTGCTTTTCCTTCGTTTCCTGCATTATCTCTTACTTTTACTGTTAATTTGTAACTAGTTTCTGGTTGTAGGTCAGTTTGATAAACGTATACATTACTTACGGATTTTCCATCCACTGCCTCTGCTTCTCCAATACAGTATTCGTAGGTTTCTACTTCCGGTAAGCCACTTTCGTTCTCTTCTGCTGTTACTGTTACTTGTATACTATTTTCTGTTATTTCTCCTATTGTTATATTTACTTTTGGTACTATGCTATCTTCTATCTTTTTACTTTTTTTTACTACAGCTGTTTCTCCATTCCATATTCTTACATGTACTTCATCTCCATGGTGCAAATTACTTATTTTAGTATTACTAATGGTTTGCCAGCTTCCTTCTTCTGTTCCATTCATTTGGTACTGCAGACTGTCTCCTTCTTCTAGTTTGGCTATTATTTCCACTTCGGCTTGTCCATTGCTCCATACTACTTCTCCAAACTCCAGCATTTCTTCTGGTATTTCTATTTCTCCTCCTCCTTCTCCTGCTCCTTTTATTTCATTCAGCAAATTTTGAATTAACGCATCTTCTTCTGCCGTCGCATTTGCCATATTCTGCTTTGCTTCTTGTGCCTTTGTTATGATTCCATTATCTCCTACTAATGTACTTAGTGTTACTCCTGCTAGTATTATCATTACTATTACTGTTATTACTAATGCCACTAGCGTTATTCCCGCGTTTGAATTTACAGGTTGGGAACAATGTTTTTTATTGCTAATATATTTTGACTTTTCTTTCACTTCTTTTCCTCCTTACATTTTCTGTTGTTTCTTTACTATAGTCAAAATATATTAACTTGTATTTTGCACACAAAAAAGACAGACTACTTTTCGTTGTCCATCTTTATATCTTAAGTAAACACAGTTATACTGTGCTTTTTTTATTATTCCTTTTTTTAGAAAATTAAGGTGTGTGTGTGTGTGTGTTACAGCCTCAAGGCTTTTCGCATTTTTTCCTTTTTCGTTTTTCATCTCTTTTCTCCTTTTAACGTGTCTCTACAAATTACAAATAATATTTTCCTGATATTCTTTGTATTTCTTTTTGAATTCTTCTTTTATAGGATATGGTAATTCGCATATTTTTCTACCTAATTTTGTTTTAGAACCTGTATATATCTTTGTCGTTTTTATAATAGATTCTCTATTTAATCCTATTTCCTTTGCTATTTTCTCCTCAATTCTAACATCGTATTTTCCACAGGAGGCTGATGAAGAAATAATAACATAGTTAATATCTATAAATTTAAGTCCATTTTCTTCATCATTTCCTATTATTAAAACAGGTCTTACTTTTTCCATATTGTCACTAGGTTTTGTTGCTTTATATGTCCATATTTCTCCTATCATCTAATCCCATTCCTCCTCTTCTGGTTGGAAAACTTCGTTAATAAAGTAATTGGCAATACTTTCTTTGGATATTGTTTTATCACTTCTCTCGTCTGGGTCTAATCCTTCTCGTGACAATTTCCATGGTTCTTGTTCATGACTTAATTTTTCTAAATATTTTGCATCATATTTAGAAAAATGTTCTATTACATAGTCTACAATCTCTTGTGCTTCCTTATCTAATTCTTCCACTTCGAAATTTGTATCTATAGGATTATATTGATAATTTTTAAATATGTCATATACATTTCTTACAACAGGTCCATGCACCCATCCTTCCATATCTTCCTTAAACAATGGTCTATCATAAAAAGCATAGGAATAACCTTGTGCTAAATATAATAATTTCTGTAATTTTAATGGTTCTGGATGTATTTTATTAATAATCCATTTTGCGATTGTTATAGCATCGTATATTTTTCCCATGTTATTACCTCCTTCTTTATTATATTCAAAACAAGTTTTCGTTATTCTATTATAGCACACTTTTTTGTACATTTCAATTTTATAGTATCATTTTATCATACACACCAAAAATGTCAATATCAAACATTACCTAAACCAATTTTCATTTTGTAGTTTGCCTCGGTAAGATGTTTTCCGGCTTCTTGTTTCGATAACCTTTTTTCCGGGTTTTAAAAATGCTACAGTCAAACAGCAAATTTGACATTCAATAAAATATGTAATAGTATTAAGTTAGCTAGCAAGCGAATTATAAATTATGTGTAAAACAAAAAAGACCAGGAAAAAGAGCTTGCAAAAAGTTTTAGGAAGAGTTTTAAATAAACTCTTCCCATACAATATTGGCTAAATCTAATCCTTTATTCGTAAGTTTAATGGTATCTAAGTTTATGGTAATTAGCTTTTCTTCTACTAATTTTTGTAGTGCATTTCGGTATAGATAAATAGGATTGTTTCCGTATTTTGCTTTAAATTCTTGTATAGAAACTCCTTTTAACATACGAAGTCCTAATAACATATATTCTTTTTGTTTATCTTCTATGGTTTGCATTTCTTGTATTATTTTGTTTTTTCCCCACTGTTTTTGTTTTGCATTTTGCAAGTATTCTTCTAAGTTTTCTATATTAGAAAAGCGCACGCCATCTATATAAGAATGGGCTGCCAATCCTATTCCCAGGTATTCTTCTTGTTTCCAACAGCTAGTATTGTGCTTGGATTCTTTTTTTGGTTTGGCAAAATTAGAAATTTCGTAGTGCTTATATCCTGCAAGTTCTAATTTGTTTTTTACATACCAATATTCCATTCTTTCTAATTCTTCTTCTGGAAGCGTTAGCTCTCCTTTTTCTATTTTGCTATTTAGCGGTGTTCCCTCTTCTAGTATTAAAGAATATACCGAAACGTGTTCTGGATTTAAGGCTATTATGTTAGAAACAGATTTTTTTACATTTTCTAAGGTTTGCCCCGGGAGTCCTATCATTAAGTCTACATTGATGTTTTGAAATCCCGCTTCTTTTGCCAACCTATAGGTTTCTAAAAACTCTTCATAGGTATGTATTCTTCCAATGGTTTGCAAAAGCAAATTATCTGTTTCTTGCAATCCAATACTAATACGGTTTATTCCTACTTCTCTGTATTCTTCTAGTTTTTCTTTTGTTACCGTTCCTGGGTTTACCTCTATTGTAATTTCTGCCTCTTTCCAAACATTATACAGCTCCATAACTTTTTGCATAATACGTTTAATACCTCCTAGAGGCAAATAAGATGGTGTACCTCCTCCAATATATATAGTGGTAATTTGATATTCCGGATTTGCTTTCTCTTTTAACTCTTGTATTACCACTTCTATATATTCTCCTTGTTTTTCTTCTCTTTTCGGAAACGATACAAAATCACAATAAAGGCATTTTTGTTTGCAAAATGGGATATGAATGTATAACCCTAAGTTTTTCATGACTTTATTTCTCCTCTTCCTTTATCTCTTCTGCTAGCTTGCTAATCGCTTGTAAACGATAGCTTACTCCAGATTTTCCTATTGGTGGAGTTAGTTTATTTCCTATTTCTACCAAACTTAGCTCTGGGTGTTTTAGCCTAATAGCGGCTACTTCTTTTAAATGTTCTGGCAAGCTTTCAAATTTTCCTTTTTCTTGTAACAGTTTGATGTCTTCTATTTGTTTCATAGCAGCATTTACCGTTTTATTTAGGTTTGCTGTTTCGCAGTTTACAATACGATTTACATTATTTTTCATTTCACGAATTACACGTATTTCTTCGTATTTTAATACCGATTTATTCGCACCAATGAGTGCTAGCATTTTAGAAATTTCTTCTCCATCTTTCGAATAAATAGAATATCGGTCTTTACTGTCTAGTATTTTCATTTGTATACCAAATTCCTGTAATATAGGTAGGATGCTAGATATTGTTTCTGGATACTGAAACAGTATTTCTAAATGATAATTTTTATTTGGATCATTAATCATTCCAGAACCCATAAACAATCCTCGAATCAATGCCTTTTTTTCCTCTTCTTCATATTCTACTATTTCTTCTTTCTGTGGTAAAAGTTTAGATGGTACAAAACGGATAGTATATACTTTACCTTGTATATCTATTTGAAATGGAATATTGGTGTTACTTAATAGTTTGTTAAATCGGTTAATGTTATAGCTGTTTTCGGTAGAAAATTTTAGTTTTTTCTTTTCTGTACTTACATTGTTACTCATCAAATACCCTAATAGCTCCGCTTTTACTTGTTTTTTATTAGCCAGATTATTTAATTTGCTTAGTTCTTCTTTTACTTCATAAGAAAATGACATCTTTGGTTACTCCTTTTTTGCTAAAATTACTCTATTATTTCCTGCTAAATCTTGTATTACTTGTAAGCTTGTATACTGTTTTGTATTTTGCAGAAGTTCCATCACTTGCTCTTTTTGGTCATACCCAATTTCCAACGCAAGGTATCCATCTTCCTTTAAATAGGTATGGGCTTTTGCTAAAATTGCACGATAAGCACTTAGTCCGGTCTTCTCCTCCGTTCAGTGCTAGTATAGGTTCCTCTCTTACTTCTTTACTTAAGGTAGCAATGACACTAGTTGGAATATACGGTGGATTCGATACGATAATATCAAATACACCAGTAATAGATTTCCAAAAATCACTTTGCACCAGGCAAATATTGGGGCATTCTAATTGTTTTGCATTTTGGCTTGCTACTTCTAAGGCATCGCTACTAATATCAGCTAATACCACTTTACTGTTTGGCATTTTTTTTGCGATAGAAATGCCTATTGCTCCGCTTCCTGTACATAAGTCTAGAATTTGAGCTGGATTTTTTCTTTTTTGTAAGAGCTGTAATACTGTTTCTACTAGTATTTCTGTATCTGGTTGTGGAATTAATACTCTTTCATCTACAAAAAAGGAATATCCCATAAATTCTTGTTTTTTTGTTATGTATTGTAAAGGTTTTCCCTTCTTTAATTCTTGTATTTTTTTCTTATATATTTTTTCTACACTAGTTGAAACTTCCTCTTCTAAATGAATTATTAAATATTCTTTTGATACATCAAGTAAAAAAGCTAGTAACAATCTAGCTTTTAATATGCCATCTTCTTCCCCTTTTAATTCTTCTTTTCCATAAGCTATGATTTCTTTTATTTTCATTTTTTCCCTTTCTTATCCGCACTCATTCTACCATTATCCCTACGAAAAGGCAAGCTTTATTTTTTCAGGCAACAAAAAACCCCGCCTTAGCCGTAAGATGATAGAAATTTTAAGGACCTACTCTCGTAGGTGGGTGTCTTGTTGAATGCTCCTGGGTTTCTTAAAAAAATTGTTTAAGCATACACGCCACATTCAAAGGCGGACTCCCTTTTAAAACTTGTTGGTTCTAAAATTTCATTCTGCACGCACTACGCAGGGATTTTTAATATTCTTTTTTTGTTATACTTATCTTACCATATCCTTTTTTAGATTGCAATAGTATATTTCCCTTTTAATTTTAGTTTTATACCCATGTATTGTTACTTATCTTATTTTTCCTCTTGTTTTGCTATCAAAAGTTAGTGTAAAATTAATGTAGGCAAAATGCCTACATAATTTTTATCTAAAAAA
>CAKNOI010000044.1 GCA_930990125.1 uncultured Clostridiaceae bacterium
TTTCTACATTTTCAAAGTCTACATCTCCTATTAATTTACCCTCTTCGTTTCTATTTATTCCAACATCTATAACAACTGCATTATCCTGTACCATGTCTTCTGTTACAAAATGTGGTTTTCCAACTGCGGCAATTAATATATCTGCATTTTTAGTAATTTCTTTTATATTTTTTGTTTTAGAATGGCAAATTGTTATTGTAGCATTTTTGTTAAGTAAGCATTGTGACAATGGTTTTCCTACTATATTGCTTCTGCCTATTATTACTACATTTTTCCCCTCTGGTTTTATATTATATTCTTCTAGCATCTTTACAACACCATAAGGAGTACATGATATAAAAGCTTTTTCCCCTATAGCAAGTTTTCCAACATTTACTGGATTAAATCCGTCTACATCTTTTCTATAATCTATTTTGTTAAATGCTTCTCTAATATTTAATGGCTTTGGAATAGGACTTTGTAGCAATATTCCAGATACATCTTCTCTATTATTTAATTCATCTATTAAATTTAAAAGATTTTCCATTGTTGTGTTTTCTGGAAGTAAAAATTCCTCAAACTCTATTCCTACTTCATTACATGCCTTACTTTTATTTCTTACATATACCTGTGATGCTTTATCTTCTCCTACCATTATTACAGCAAGCTTTGGATAAATTTTTTTATTATTTAGCTCAGCTACCTCTTCTTTTAAATTTAATCTTATTTTTTTTGCTAATTCTTTTCCATTAATAATTATTGCCATATATTTCCTACCTTTCTATTGTATGACTAGTGTTTCAACTTTGTCAACAATTTCTTCTCTACTTTTTTCGACATATTCTACTATATTTTTTTCTGTTAATCCAAATATATCTTCTATTTCTTCTGTCTTTCCATGTTTTATAAATCTATCCGGATATCCAAATTTTCTAAATGCAACATCTGTAAATTTTTCTTCTAATATAAGTTCTTCTACAACAGTTCCCAAGCCTCCTTCTATTGTTCCATCCTCTATTGTAATTACATTTTTAGTCTTCTCTATAGAATTTGCTATCGTTTCTTTATCTAAAGGCTTTAAAAATCTTGCATTTATTACTTCTGCCTCTATTCCGTTTTTTTCTAAAATTTCTGCAACATTTTGTGCTTTTGCAACCATTTTTCCAATTGCAATTATAGAAACATCTTCACCTTCTCTTAAAATTTCTGCTTTGCCCTTTTCTATTTTCTCATGAGTTATGAATTTCGTTTTTTCTTCTCCACCTCTTGGATAACGTATTGCAATTGGTCCATTGTAATTTACTGCAAACTCTAGCATTTGTCTTAATTCCACGAAATCTTTTGGAGCCATAATTGTAATGTTTGGTACAATATTTAAAAAGGCTAAGTCAAACATACCTTGATGTGTTTCTCCGTCATTTCCAACAATTCCAGCTCTGTCTATGCACATTACTACGTGAAGCTTTTGTGTACAAATATCATGGATTATTTGGTCATAAGCCCTTTGGTAAAATGACGAATATATAGAAACCACAGGAACTAACCCTTCTTTTGCCATCCCAGCTGCCATTGTTAAAGCATGTTGTTCTGCAATGGCTACATCAAAAAATCTATTTGGAAACTCCTTAGCAAAGTTAGTTAATCCTGTTCCGTCTCTCATAGCGGCAGTTACAGCAACTATTTTGTCATTTTCTTTTGCTAGTTTTACAAGCTCATCTCCAAAGACTTTAGAATAATCATCTTTCTTTTCTTTTAGGCTTTTCCCTGTCTCTTTGTCAAAAGCATTTGTTGCATGGAACTTATCTGGATTTTGCTCTGCTGGTTCGTATCCCTTTCCTTTTTTAGTTATAACATGAATTAATATTGGTCCTGACAAACTTTTAGCTTTCTCTAATATTTGCTCTAGCTTTTCTATATTATGTCCATCAACAGGTCCTAAATATTTAAATCCAATATCTTCGAAAAACATATTTGGTAAAAATAACTGCTTTATAGAATATTTTATTCTTCTTACTAATTTTACTATTTTTCTACCTATAACAGGAATTCGCAAAGTAAGTCTTTTTATGTAATTGTTAGATTTATTATAAGATTTTCTTGTTCTTATTCTTGTTAAAAATGCAGAAAGTCCACCTACATTTTTAGATATACTCATCTCATTATCATTTAATATAACAATTAAGTTTGTATTACTTGAACCTGCATCATTCAATGCCTCAAAAGCCATTCCTCCTGTTAAAGCACCATCACCAATAACAGCTATAACACTGTTTTTCTCACCTTTAATATCCCTTGCTCGTGCCATACCAAGTGCTGACGAAATAGAAGTACTGCTATGTCCTGTATCAAAGGCATCATACTCAGATTCAACTGCTTTTGGAAAACCTGCTAAACCATTTAAACTTCTTAACGTATTTATTTTACTTTTTCTTCCTGTTAAAATTTTATGTATATATGTTTGATGACCTACATCCCATACTATTTTATCTTTTGGCGTATTAAATACACTATGTAAAGCTATAGTAAGTTCCACAACTCCTAAGTTAGAAGCTAGATGTCCTCCTGTTTTAGATACAGTATCTATTACTAATTCTCTTAATTCTTTTGCTAGTTCTTCCTTTTCTGAAATATTCAGTTTTCTTAAATCATCAGGGTTGTCTACTTGATTTAATATATGATACATGTAATTCCACCTTTTTTATTTTTTGATAATTATATCACAAATTTGTTACAATTTTGTTAAAATATTGAAAAAATATTTTTTATATGTTAGAATTATATAGATTTAAATTGGTTAGACTATTAGAAAAGGAGAGATTTCAAGTGAAAAAAATAAATAAAATTTTATTTACAATTATTTTAATAATTTTATTAGTAACAATTTCTAGCTATACATTTGCTGTAAACATTACTTCTACAAACGAAAGCGTTTCAAACACAACACAAACAACTGGTGGAAGTTCAAAAGTTACAGTATTTGAATTAGTTAGCGATAAATCTTGCACAATGAATTTAGGAGACAAAGGAAGATTTGAGAAAAAAGTAGCAGATTTTAACGCAACAGAAAAAAGTATTACTTTACAATTAAGCTTAGTAAATACATCTGCTCCATCTGAGGTTACAAAACCATCTGAATTATTTTTAGTAATAGATAATTCAAACAGTATGGTTGAAAACTCAACAGAAGCAGGAATTACAAGAAAAGAAGCAGTTATAGAAGCTGCTAGTAAATTATCAGAAACATTACTTAAAGCATATCCAGATTTAAAAATTGGTGTAGTAAGCTTCTCTAGTAAAGACGGCGAAGAAGGAACTTTAGCAGATGCAAAATTAGAGCAAGGATTAACAAGTGATGAATCTCAAGTAAAAACAGCTCTTGCAAATATAGAAACAAGTAATGGTGCAAGAACCAACATAGAAGCAGGACTTACAATAGCAGAACAAAATTATACAGATGAAGACAATACAAAAGTTTTAGTATTATTAAGTGACGGAGTTCCTAATAATGACGCACACGGAAACTTCTCTACTTATTCAGGAGATGTAGCTACAAATACTAAAGCAAAATTACAAGAATTAGACAATAACGGAATTAGCATATTAGGTGCTATGATTGGTCTTAATGGAGACGACATTGAACCAACTACACAAAGAACATATCAAGCTTTAGCAGAAGAAATATTCGGTACTCCAGAAGAACCTACAGTCGGAAAATTCTACTATATACAAGATAAAGAAATTGAAGAAACACTTAATAATACTATAGTAGATATACTTGTTCCAACACCAGACACAAAATTACAAAATGTAGTAATTAAAGACTACTTCCCTCAAACTATTATAGACAATTTCAATTTTGAATATGTTGCATCACCTAATATTGGAGATGTTAGTACAGAAATAGACAAATCAGATAACAGCATTACTTGGACAATAGAAGTATTAAACGAAGACGAAGTTGCTACATTAAGCTACAAACTTACATTAAAAGATGACTTTAATAAAGAAATTCTTGATGAAATATTACCTACAAATGAAAAAGTAGACATCACTTATGGAGAAGACGGTCACGTTGAATCAGACGACTCTCCTACAGTTAGAGTAAAAGAAGAAGTTCCTCCACAAAAGGAAGACAACACTACTGCACAAGACCCTATTCCACAAACAGGAAATAATAGTTTTATAGCATTAGCAGTAATCGTAAGTATAGCTATAGTTTTAGCAATAGTAGGAATTCAAATAAAGAAACATAATAATAAATAATAGAATATAAAAGCACTCCCTGTAATAGGGAGTGTTTTTGTTGGTTGGGGTACTAGGATTCGAACCTAGGAAATGTCGGAGTCAGAGTCCGATGCCTTACCGCTTGGCGATACCCCAATTTAAAAAATTTATAACATAATACTTTAATATTATATCATAAATTTTTTATTTGTCTATTTTTTTACATTATATTTCAAATATTTCTTAGCTGTTTTTTGGAATGTTTTTTTGAACACCACCCGATGTTTTAAAATACATCTTTCATGTTTTTTGGACACTTTTCAAAACATAAGCTGACCTGTCCCTAATTTCCAGGTGGGTTAACATATTTTAGTGGGTCTTGCGTGTAGCCGTTTATTCTTACTTCGAAGTGGCAGTGTGGACCTGTAGAATTTCCTGTTGATCCTACTTCCATTATTAAGTCGCCTTGTTTTACTTGTTTGCCTTTTTCTGTTAGTATTTTTTGTCCGTGAGCATACAATGTTGTAATTCCGTTTCCATGGTCTATCATAACGCAGTTTCCATAGCTTCCCAATTCTCCTGCATAAGATACTACACCATCTAGTGCTGCAACTATAGGTGCTCCATAGTCTGCTCCTCCTATGTCTAACCCTTGATGTAGTTTTACTACACCTTGTATTGGGTGCTCTCTTATTCCATAATTAGATGTTATTACGGTTCCAGACACCGCTACAGGCCAAATTAATGCTCCTCCTGTATATTGTATATCTATGCTTGGAGTTGTAGAAATTTGCATTATTAATGTTTCTATTCTTAATTGCTCATTTTTGTATGCTGTTATTTCGTCATTAAGCTTTTTCTCGTTTTCTTGTAAGCTGTTAACATATCCTTGTTGCAAGCTTCTTGTGTTGCTAAGTACAAGTGACATCTGCTCTGCTTTTGCCTTTATTACTTTTGTTTGAGCATTTTCGTTTTCTATTTTTTGTTTATATTGTTCTATCTCTTCTTTTTTCTGAGCCACTTCATTCATAAGGTTAATATCTACTTCTGTTATTTGTCTCATAAAATAAATAGATGACAAAAACTCTGGTAAACTTTTAGACCTTAATAATACATCTAAATATGATACCTCTCCTGCTTTAGATATTGCTACAAGTCTTTTTCTTACTGTTTCGTCCTTTTGCTCATAGTCTTTTGTTGTCTCTTCTAATTCTATTGTCATTGATTTTATAGATTCTTCATAACTGTTTACTTTGTTATTTAGTTCG
>CAKNOI010000045.1 GCA_930990125.1 uncultured Clostridiaceae bacterium
ACCTAAAATTACCTATGTGGGCATAACTGTAAACAGTTGGTCCACAACTATATATTCTGACTTCATTTCCTACTAATGGAGTAAAATCCTCTTCTTTTCTTGTTAGAGTATTATATAATTTAACTTTCATAAATCCCCTTTCTTAAGTTAGGCATTATTTCCTACTGTATTTGTATTTTCTCCTCCAGATGGAGTTTCTGTATTACCTCCAGTTGAAGGCTCAGACGGAGTAGTTGTATTTGTGTTTCCTCCTCCTGATGGTTTTTCTGTATTCGTATCTTCTCCTCCTGTTGAAGGTGTTTCTGGTGTTGTCGTCTTTTTATTTACAGTTATAGTGATTGTAGAATTTTTAGCTACAACTTCGTTTGCCTTTACACTTTGTGCTAAAACTATTCCTTCTTGTTTTGTACTATCTGATTTATATGTTACTTTAATTGTTAGTCCTGCTAAAGAAGTTCTAGCTGCTGCCTCTGTTTTTCCTACTACATTTGGCACTTTTACCATATTTGAAGCTGTATGCTCATCGCATTTTTCTGTTGGTCTTGTATATGTTTTGCCATTAATTGGTTTCCAAGCAGGATTTACTTCTTTTTCAGGTGTAACTGCAAATGATTTTTCTTCTACTTCAGGACAATATTCTGTAGCAAGTTTTCCTGTTTCTTTACATACTTTTACTTTATCATGTCCATCACAGTATCCTGGAACTGTTCCTGCTTTAAATATTTCTGTATATGTTTGTGTACAACTTTTTGTTGCAAGCTTACCAGATTGTAAGCAAATTTTTGCACTTGTCATTCCAGATGGCTTTTCAAACTCTGCATCTTTTAAATCTGAATGTATATCTTTCATAATTCTTGACCAAATTTGTTGTGCAGCATCTGGATTTCTAACAACCTCTTTTGTATCATATCCAAGCCAAGTTGCGGCTGAATAATATGGTGTAAATCCACATAACCATTTGTCCATCTTACTATCTGTTGTACCAGTTTTAGCTGCAACATCTATTCCACTTATCTTACACATATATGCAGTACCACTAGAACCTGTTACAACATCTTTTAATATGTCTGCTGTAATATATGCTGTGGTTTCTTCCATTACCCTTCTTGTTTCTTGTGTAGATTCTAATACAACATTTCCATTACTATCTTCTACTTTTGTATAGAATGTTGGTTCTGTATACTCTCCACCATTTGCTATTGCCTCATATGCTGCAGCCATTTCTAATGGTGATGCTCCATAAGTCATTCCACCTATGGCTAAAGATAAGTTATTATCTAAATCTGAATCAACATGTTCAAGTCCCATATCTTGTAAATATTTTATTGCTGTAGATGGTCCTACATTAGATAAAATTTTCATATTTACAATATTAGAGGAAACTTCTATAGCTTTTCTTACTGTTGTTAGTCCTCTATAGTTTGCTACATTTTTAGGTGTATATCCTCCACCGAAGTCTGTTCTACAGTCATCGTAAACTGTTGCTGCTGTAATAACGCCTTCTTCTAATCCAGGTATAACATTTGCTAAAGGCTTAATTGCAGAACCTGTTTGTCTTATAGCTTGAGTTGCTCTATTTTGTCCTGTTGCATTAACATCTGTTCCAAGTCCACCCATACAACCAACAACATAACCTGTTTTATTATCTATTATTATCATTCCTGATTGTGTATGTTCTTTATTTTCTTTTGGTCCACCCGTTGTTCTAGCATAATATATGTACTCATCTTTTGCATATTCTTCTTCCATTCTATCCTGAATTTCTGTATCTTGAGTTGTGTATATTTTATATCCACCTGTTGCTAGCATATTTCTTGCCATGTCATAATCTACATCTTTTGCTTCTGCTAAGTCATTTGCAATTTCATTAATTGCTGCTGCTGTATGGTATGACATTTGTGTACCATTATCGAATGATCCTTCTTTAAATTTTAAACCAGCATCTACTTCTGCAACTGCCTCGTTATATAGTCTTTCTGCCTCTTCTGGGTCATCACTTATTCTATTTTGATCTTTCATCTCTGCTAAAACAGTTTTTGTTCTAGTTTTTATTGCCTCTGTAACTTCTTCGTCACCTTCATACCAGAAAGGATTGTAACTGTTTGGAGAGTGGTTTATACCTGCCATAAATGCAGCTTCTGCTAAACTTAAATCTTTTGCAGACTTAGAGAAATAGTACTTAGCTCCATTTTCCACACCACATATTGTAGTTCCACCTACATAAATTATATTCAAATATTGCTCTAATATTTGTTGTTTTGAAAGCATTTTTTCAATTTGATATGCTCTAGACATTTCTCTTATCTTTCTTGTAACACCTGCAAAACCTGTGTCATCCTTGTCACTCATTAAGTTTTTAGCAAGCTGTTGTGTAATAGTACTTCCACCATAAGAAGAATGTCCTCCTCTTAATATGTATTGTATTGTCGCACTTAAAGTTCTTGTTAAATCTATTCCAGAGTGCTCATAAAATCTTTTATCTTCTATTGCGACATAAGCATTTGGCAAATATGGTCCCATTTCTGAATATGTAATAATTTTTCTGTTTACATCTCCTGAAGACAAGTCAAATATTTGATTTCCTTCGCTGTCATAAACAATTGAATTGTTATGTCCTATTATTAAATCGTCTTTAGTTAGTTTTAATTTATCACTAAAGAATATACCTGCAAAAATACCTACACCAATTAAGCATAGCAAAATAAAGATTATAAAAATTATAATCAATGCTTTCTTTAGTTTAGGATGCTTGCCTTTCTTCTTTCCTTTTTTGTCTTTTTTATTTATTTCACTATCTTTTACATAATCATCCTTTGTCTTTGGTTTTGTTTTCTTCTTTTTCTTTGGATTCTCCTTTACGACTTTATACATCTTAGTTTTTCCGTCGTCTTTGCTTCTTTTTCCAGTACTCATTTTAAAATTTCCTCCTTAGGGTATTTTAAACAAACCTATTATATAATATATTACATAAAATTAAAAGTATTTTAAGAAATTTTTCAGAAATGAGATGTAAAAAATAGGCAGGCTCATAAGAACCTGCCTATAAATTAAGTTAACACCCCTTTTAATTTATGATTTGTAAATGAATATTGGCATGTCATAAGTGATGTTGTCGTATATCGTTTTTGCAGCGTTTGTAGGAAGATTTACACATCCATGAGAACCATTGTGCTTGTAAATTTCTCCACCAAATTTGTCTCTCCAATTTGCATCATGAAGGCCAAATCCTTTATAAAATGGCATCCAATAAAGCACAGGAGAAGCATATTTGCTACCGTCACTGTTTGTCCCACGTAGAACTGTGTCATATACCTTATTGTTTAGGTAAAACACTCCTGTAGGAGTATAATACCCAGCTCCAACATTTCCAGTAACAGTAGGTGTATCTACAATGCACTTTCCATCAACATACATAAAAACTCGTTGTCTAGTAATGTCTATTTCAACATAGCTAGTTAAGTTTTCTGTAACAGGGTCCTCATCGTAAATTGGCTTTCCAGTATAGCTTTCGCCGTTTTTAAGTTTATCTATTATAAACTCTACTGTTTCATCTTCCATCACTTTTGGAATACGTTCTTCAAATGCTGGCATTGTTACATAGCCTACATCTGTTCCTTTAAATTGAACTGTGGTTACGTCCTTTGCGTCTTTGCTAATTTCTTCTACAAATTTTGTAACACCCTTTTCTAATTCAAAGGAAAAGTCGGTTTCGTCATAAGTAATCCAATTTCTCATAACATCTTTGTCCAAAGTATATTCGCTTCCATCCATAAGTTTGATGGTAATTACTGTGGAGAGCATGTTATTAAGTTCATTGCAATTACTTATTAGTTCAGTGTCAGTCGAGAGTATCTGTGGTAACTCCATTGCTGGTGTTAAATCAATGTTTATATTTTCATCAACACCTGTTATAGCTTCTGCTATAATATTATATGCCTTGTCATAATTTATTTGATTTCCAATAACTTCTTTCTCAATTACAAAGCTATTGCCATCAAATTTAATGTAGGCATTTTGAGGTTTTACAACGCTTTCTTCTTTAAGTTCAGAAATGCTGCTTAAAAAGTCTTTTACTTTTTCTTTGCTAACACTTACACCATTTTCTAGTGTAAAGTCATTTCGTCCAAAAAAGTTTTGACTCTCGAGCAGTGTCTCTAACTTCTCGCTGCTTACTTCTGCACCAAGCTCTTCATAAGTGGCTACATAAGTCTTGCCTCCTATTGTAAATGTTACTTCTGTTTCTCCTATGTTGTCTTCTATCCTCTCCTTTGCCTTTTCTACAGAAAGCCACGAACAGTCTACGTCTTGGATTGTCGTCCTACCAAAATGCTCTTTGGAGAATTCAAAAACTCCTACTAGGACTACCCCAATTACTAAAATTAGAATAAGTCCAACAATTAGAAGTTTATTGCTTTTTCTCCGCACCTTCTTGTAAGACACCTCTTTGCTAGCCATAACAAAACTCCTCTCTATCCATGATGTAATCTGATATACTTTTTCACTTAATTTGTATAAAATTTTCACGACAATATTATAGCACTATTTACATAAAATGTCAAAATAATAAATCATCTACACATGTTACAGGTATAGCACCTTGTTTTATAAGCTCATTTGTACTGTACGAGTTGTCACTTGTTATATTGCCAGGTATACAAAATATATCTTTTCCATGTTCTAATCCAAAATCTACTGTAATTAATGTGCCACTTTTTCTTCTTGCCTCTACAACTAAAATTCCATCTGATAATGCACTTATTATTCTATTGCGTGCAGGAAAGTGTATTTTATCTGGCTTTGCATTTGACTCATATTCTGTTATTACAGCTCCGCCATTTTTTATTATTTCGTTATAAAGTTTTACATTTTCTCTTGGATAAATATTATTTAATCCGCTTCCGAGAACTGCAATTGCTTTTCCCTTAGCTTTTACTACTCCCCAATGAGAATAAGCATCTATTCCTCTAGCTAGCCCACTAATTACTGTTATTCCTTTTTGTGCTAATCCATATCCAAACTTATATGCAACTTCCATACCATATTTTGAGCAATTTCTGGAACCAATTATTGCTATACTTTTACTGTTTAAAATATTTGTATTTCCTTCTATATATAATTTTGCTGGTCTGCCATATATCTGCCTTAGTTTTTCTGGATAATTTTCATCTGTTTCTCTTATTATTTTCAAATTTCTTCCTCCTCACAAAAAAAGAGCTCACTTAAGTAAGCCCCCTATTTTATTTAATTATAAAATACATTTTTTATATAAAATCTTTTATTATAAAATTGCTTTCATTCTACTTTAATTCCATTTTGTATTTTTGCAGCCTCTACAACATTATTCATAAGCATGGCAATTGTCATAGGTCCAACTCCTCCTGGAAC
>CAKNOI010000046.1 GCA_930990125.1 uncultured Clostridiaceae bacterium
ATATCAAGGGTTATCAGTCTTTTACTCTTTTACAACTGTCAAATTCAGGATTATATTATTACTTCTCTCGCTCTGTCAAGTACTTCATGAAAGTTTTGTGAAAATTCGTGACAGTAAATTTTCCTTACTATTCTTTGCATAAATATTCTCCTATAAGATTAGTATTCTTATGAGGGATTTGCTTAAATATGTTTTTTTACTTGAGAATATTTGCTCAATTTAATATGAGAATTTTTGTTAACTTTTACTTGACAATTTATAAGTGTTTTTTCAATTCCTTTTAGAGTCAGCATAATATTTCATCTCTATTATTCAAACGCTACAGTGCCACAAGCACAGTACGGAACGCAGCGCCACTGTTGGCATCGCCACCGCTCTCTACCGAAATAGTTTGTGCCTGTTGCTACTGTACCACCCATATTTCCACCTCCGCGAACAAAAAAAGGACAATCTGTACTTGCAAAAGTAGAATAATCTTTGTTCCAACCAGTTGCCCCAGTTCCATTTGTGCTGATTTCCCATATTGTTTCTCCCACTCTACTTGGATTTGGACTTTGATTGTAATTAGCTACACTTTCGTCATTTCCTGTATTGTACGCGTATACACTCTTGTATTTGGTACTTGTTCCTGCTCCTCCCTCGTTTACTAGATTGTTTCCATAATTCATTAAATTGGCATGTCCATTGTTAATATATCCAGCTGTTCTTTCCCACGCACCTCCACTCATATCATATATTCCATATACGTTTCCTGTGGTACTTGCCTTTTGTCCATTTGCTGTTTCCCAGCTATAGCTTCCGCTAGTTCCATCATTTACTTCGTCTATTGTTGTTTTGTTTTCTCCTGCACTTACACTTTCTCCTGCCATTCCCGTTACAGCATCAACTCTACTAGTCGTTCCTCTTAAATTTACATTGTTTCTGGTTATTTCTTCTTTATTTCTTCCATATTCACTATGGCTTAAATAAGCTACAGCTCCCCATTCACTGTTTTTCATCATATGAGTGTCTGTCTTGGTACTTACTAAGCCATATGGGTTTCCTTCTTTGTTTAAGTTTTTGCTTAATGTATAGGCATCACCTATGGTAATATAGTTATAGGAATACGTTTTGGGTAAAAATACTGGGTAATACATTGCTGTTGTATTAGCTGTTATGGTTCCATAAAAATTTCCTGTAGCACTATTTTCTCCATATTTTAGTCCACTATCCACTTTGTTCACACTATTATTTCCTTCGGCATAACCAGCTTCGAATTTTGCCACCCAAAATCCTGGTATCTCATCATCCCATTCTCCATTTGCAAATCCATTACTGGTTCCATTTTTAAAAGCTGGGTGTACAATATATGCTCCTATGTTTCCTTGCTCATCTTGATAAGTAGTTTGTGTTACATCGTTTCCGTTCTTATCTAAGTTCGTATCATTTTGTAAGAACACAATATCTATGGTTCCTCCTTGGGATTTATTATTGGGGTTATCATATGTTATTTTGTATGCGTATCTTGGTATCCATACCCACATGCTTCCATCTGCTGTTTTTGCATTTGCCCATCTTCTGTCATTTTCTGTATAGCTATACCAATTTGTTTGTTCTTCTCCAATTTCTGTTATGTTTCCATCTTCTCCTATAGTTATTCCTTTTAATCCTGTTCCTTCTAATTTTGGACTATTTACTCTTTTTGCTGCATTCCAATTTCCATTTGTCATTGCCACTTCATTTGCTGCATCTATTTCACTTTCTAGCTCCCCTAACCAATCCTTTTCTTCTTCTGCTGCACTTGTCATATTTTGTTTGGCTTCCTGTGCTTTTTGAATAATTCCATTATTCCCCACTACTAGGCTTATCGTTACTCCTGCTAATATTAGCAATACAATTATTGTAATAACCAAGCTAACTAGCGTGATTCCTCGGTTTTTGCTTAACTTTTTCATAAAACATTCTCTCCTTTTTTTCGTTTGTTATAAAGTAATTATATAACAATATGTTTTAAAATGCAATATAACACTTTGTTTTTTTTTATAATTTTTTTAGTTTTTCTTATAGTATATACAGCTTTTTGTATTTTTATTAGAAAGGAACTAAAAAATGGAAACTCGTATTAAAAGTCTTAGAGAAGATAAGGACCTTACTCAGAAAGAGTTAAGTAAATTTTTACATATTTCTCAGGTTGCTTATTCTTATTATGAACTAAATAAAAGAAATATTCCTTTGGAAATATTGTGTAAATTGGCTGATTTTTATAACACTAGTGTAGATTATTTAATATATAGAACAGATGAGATTACCGCTTATCCTAAATCTTCTTTGCTTAAATCTGGTACTAGTTAATATTTTATTTTTTTATAGTCTTCTTATACCATTTAAGGCTCACCATTTCTGGTAAGCCTTAAATAGATTTATTCACTCTTCCATTTGTTAGTCGCTTAAAGAGGTAGCGACAAATACATTTATTTACTCTCTCACTTATTATTCGCCAAAGGGTCGGCGACAAACACATTTAGCATTTCCGCCCTTCTTTTCTTTTTATCCAAAAATACCTCTTTTCTTTACTGGGGGTTGTTCGTTCATGGTTTTGGCAAGTTCTACTAAGAGTTCTCTTTGTTCTTTGGTTAGTCGTTTTGGTATTTGTACTTGAACAGTGAAGATAAAGTCTCCGTTACAGTTTCCGTTTAGGCTCTTAAAGCCTTTGCCACGGATGGTGAATTTGGTGTCATTTTGTGTTCCTTCTGGTATTTTATAGGTTACTTTGGTTCCATCTACCATTGGTACTTGTATTTCTGCTCCTAACACCGCTTGTGTAAAGGTAATTGGAATATCACAAAGTACGTGTTCTCCTTTTCTTGTAAAGATTGGATGTCTTTTTAGGTGTACGGTTATGTAAAGGTCGCCTTTTTCTCCTCCTCTTATACCAGGGCCTCCTTCTCTTCTTAAGACTAGGGTTTGATCATCATTAATACCTGCTGGGATATTTATTTTTACTCTTGCTTGTTTTCGCACGGTGCCTTTTCCTCTACATTCTGTACATGGTTCTTTTATAATTTTTCCTTCTCCATGACAATTACTACAGGTTCTTGTTGTTTGCATTTGACCTAAAATAGTATTTTGTACGGTTTTTACTTGACCTGTTCCATGGCACACATCACAAGTAACTACGCTAGTACCTGGTTTTGCTCCTGTTCCATGGCAAGTATCACAGGTTTCGTCACGTGTAATATTTATTTCTTTGTTTACACCTGAGTAAGCTTCTTCAAAAGTAATTTCAATACTGTATTTTAAATCTTGCCCTTTTTGTGGACCTGTTCGTGTTCTGCTATTGGATTTTCCTCCAAAACCTCCTCCAAAGAAGGAAGAGAAAATATCTCCTAGGTCGCCAAAATCTCCGAACCCATCAAAACCAGAAGTAGAATAAGAATAATATCCTCCTCCTGGATTTGCTCCAAATCCGCTTGGGTCAGAAAATCCAAATTGGTCATACATCTTTCTTTTTTGTGGGTCAGAAAGATTTTCGTATGCTTCATTTACCTCTTTAAATTTTGCCTCTGCTTCCGCTTTGTTATCTGGGTTAGCATCTGGATGGTATTTTTTTGCAAGTTTACGATATGCTTTTTTTAATTCCTCATCTGTTGCATTTTTACTTACTCCCAATACTTCATAATAATCTCTTTTTTGCTGTGCCATATTTCCTCCTATTCGTACCCATTGTACGAATTTATTCTCTTAGGAAAAGGGATTTTAGAAATTATTTTCCAAATCCCTTTTTCCTTTTCTTTTTTCCTTATTTTTTGTCGTTTCCGTCTTCTTCTACTTTATAGTCTGCATCATACACATTTCCATTTTGGTCTACCTTTGGTCCATCGTTACCTGCACCTTGTGCTCCATTTGCTGCTCCTTGTGCTTCTGCATTTGCTTTATATAGTTTTTCAGAAATCTCGTAAAATACAGTTGTTAATTTTTCAGTTGCTTGTTTAATATTTTCTATATCAGAACCTTCTAATGCTTTTTTAACATTTGCAATTTCGGTTTCTACTTTTGCTTTTTCTTCTCCGCTTATTTTATCTCCTAGTTCTGTTAATGTTTTTTCGCTGTTATAAACTAAGCTTTCTGCATTATTTCTTACTTCAATTTCTTCTTTCTTCTTCTTATCTTCTTCTGCATGTGCTTCTGCTTCTTTTACAGCTCTATCTATTTCTTCGTCTGTTAAGTTGGTAGAAGCTGTAATAGATACTTGTTGACTATTTCCTGTTGCCATATCTTTTGCAGATACGTGTACAATACCATTGGCGTCAATGTCAAAAGTAACTTCAATTTGTGGAACTCCTCTTGGTGCTGGTGGAATTCCTGTAAGTTGGAATCTTCCAAGTGTTTTGTTATATGCTGCCATTTCTCTTTCACCTTGAAGTACATGTACTTCAACACTTGTTTGACCATCTGCTGCTGTAGAGAAAATTTGTGATTTTTTGGTTGGTATTGTTGTATTTCTTTCTATTAATTTTGTAAATACTCCACCATAGGTTTCAATACCTAAAGATAATGGTGTTACATCTAGTAATACTAGGTCT
>CAKNOI010000047.1 GCA_930990125.1 uncultured Clostridiaceae bacterium
CTTCTGAAATAAAAGAAAAAGATGTATTAGAAAAAGAACTAACAAAAACAATAAGAACGGTGGATGACATTTTAAACAATGAAACAATTACAAATGCTATGCTTAAAACAATAATAGATGTTATTGAAGTAGATAGCGAAGGAAATGTAGAAGTAAGATTAAAATTATTGGATGAAATTGGAAGTAGTCCTATGGTAATTACAAATTTTGATGATATAAATTCTACCGTTACGAAAAGTAACAACGGTACACAAAGATGTTAGCGAAAGACTACTTAAGATAAATCCTGCTTTAGCACATGAAGTAAGAGAAATTTTAGATGAAAATAAAGCAGAAAGACATATAAGGGGAGGAATGGCAACTAAATTAAAATATAGCCACCAAAATGAAAACGTGGGATAAGAAAATAAAAAGAAGAAAAGGGCTGTAAAAGCCCTTTTTGTATAAAATAATATTGTATATTACGAAAAAGACATTACTTGCTTTTTTCCCATTGCACCGGTTCCGCCAATTCCTTTTGTTCCATCACGAAGTTCAGAAGCTACATCGGAAATAGTAATGTATTTATTTTTATCCGTAGTTGCTATCTTTTCTGCAATAATTAATGGATCTGCAAAATCAATGAGAACTCTGGCAGGTGAAGAAGCAAAGTTGGCACCTGCCGACATGATAGCTTCAAAATAACTCTGACAAGCGCCAGCAAAAATAACTAAATCTTTATGATGTGTAACAGCCCATTTTCTAGCTATTTTTACACTACTGATAAAATACTTGGAATTTCGATAATTATAAATATTGTTATAATCTGTTCCATTTTTTATCATTCCATCGTGACCAGTTAATACAAGAATATCTGGTTTATAACGATTTAATAAACTTTCTATCATAGAAGGTTGTTTATTCTCAGCAATATTTTTAATAATAGCATTAAGCCCCAAATTTTTATAATGTTTTGCAGATTTATCACTATATTTTTTATCACCATCAAGGTGTAAAATTTTTCCGGTGTAAATTATTTTTTCACTTCGATTACTCCCGGGGAAAGGCATTTTTAAGAGAAGCCATACAAGGAGTAGAAATAGGACTACATTGATGAATACGATTTTGCAATTTAGAATCTAGAGTTCTCAAATTATTATGAACAACAATAGCATTAGCACGTTCTAAATCTGATACTGGACTATCTGCTTCAATACGAATAGTAAGACCTTTTAAGATAGCAATACTATCTCCATTTCGTGTTTTAATAATTTTAGTAACAACAAAGAGGATATCTTTTCCATAAGATTTTCTACCAACAATATCTCCTTTTTTTATTTTTTCCATTCTACTTTTCACCTCTTTTTAAACCAGTATTCTATATATTTTATGCCTAAAAAGAGAAAAAGGTGAGATACCGTAATATATCTGAAACAATAATGTAATACAAATGTAATATAGCAACAATAAATCAATAAAACCCTAGAGCAACAATAAGTTCACGGGTTTTACAAAAGCTTCCTTTTTTTGACAATTATTGCAAATTATGATAAAATAAGACCAGCTTAAAGGAGTGGATGAACGATGGCTATTTGGAAAAATGATATCATGAGTCTGAAAGAAAATATTGACGGAAGAGTAGGACAAAAGATAATTGTAAAAGGAACGTTAGGAAGAAACAAACCTTTTGAAAAAGAAGCCACAATAGAAAAAGCTTATCCTGCTGTATTTAGTGTAAAATATAGTGATGAGCAAAGGGATTTTACAACTTATAAGTATACGGACGTACTCACAAAAGTAGTAGAAGTATGTGTATTTGACGGAGAAAATTACAGTTCTATTATTCCAGATTTACCGGATAATAAGAAACATAGAGCATAAAAAAGTAAAGCAGTGTTTGGGACACTGCTTTTTTTTTTGTCATAAATTTACGAAAACAACAATACAATGGTGTTAGAAATATATATAAGGAGGTAAAAAAATGCTAGAAGTAGAAAAAGACAATCTATGTATCCATAGAATAGTGGGAGAAAAAGTAGATAATATCATGGTAGAAGGAGATGTCATTGTTCCAGATATTAAACCAGATTGTTTGCGAGTTATTCATACAAGTGGGAATGTATGTATTTATAAAAAAGAAGTATTAGATGGAAAGGTAAAAATAGAAGGTTGTATTAATACCTATGTTATGTATCTAGCAGACGATGAGCAAAATAGTGTACGTTCCTTAAACACGAGTATTGGATTTACAGAAATATTCCAGTTAGAAGAGGCAAAAGTAGGTATGAGTTTAGAAGAACAAACACTTATAAAACAAATAGATTGTAATATTTTAAATGGTAGAAAAGTAAATGTAAAAGTAGGCTTAGAAGTAAGAGCTAGAGTCTATTCAAATGATACCATAGAATTTATGAAACAAATGAAAGAACAGCAAGATATACAAGTGTTACAAAAAGGAATTTCTATTCATTCTTTAAAAGGAGATGGAAATTCCAGAGTATATGCAAAAGATACACTCATGTTAGACAATGTAGATAATCTTGCAGAAGTGTTAAAAGTAGATTTTAAATTAATTAATAAAGATACGAAAATAAGTTATAACAAAGTACTAGCAAAAGCAGATGCTATCATCAAAATACTATATTTAACAGAAGATGGTAGAATTGGTTGTGTTCAAGGAAACATTCCCGTAATGGGATTTATTGATATTCCTGAGGTAACAGATGAAAACATATGTGATATGAAATATGAATTAAAAAACATAGTAGTAAAACCAAATAGCGTAGAAGAACATTCTATTTATGTGGAAGCAGAAATAGAAATAGCTTGCAAAGTATATGAAGACAAACAAATGGAAATGATTCAAGACCTATACAGTATAACAGGAGAAGTGGAGTATCATAAAACAGAAGTAGAGACAATTACAGAAAAGCAAATAGTAAGAAATACCTGTAGTATTAGACAAACCACAATGATTCCAGAAATTAATGGAAATAAAATTTACGATGTAGAAATCTATCCAGTTATTCTAAAACAAAGTGCATTAAAAGATAGAGCAGTATATGAAGGAGAAGTAACATTAAAATTTATTTTTTCATCAGATGTACCAGGAAGAATAGATACCAAAACAGTGACGTTACCGTATGAATTTAATGCAGATATTACAGGAATGAATAATACATCAGAAATAGCAACCACGATTGATGTAAATATGGATACCTTTGTACTAATGCCTGATGGAAACATGGATATTAAAATAGACTTAGGATTTGAAATAAACATCTGTAAAAAGGTAAGTTTATCTATTATACAAGAAATAACTTTAAAAGAAAGTAGAGATATTAATATTTATAGTGTTACTATCTATTTTGTAAAACCAGGAGACACCTTATGGAATATTGCCAAAAAATTTAGAAGTACAGTAGATGCTATTGCAAAATTAAATGGAATAGAAGATGTGGATAATTTAAAAGTGGGAGAGCAGTTATTTATTCCTAAATATGTAGGAGGAAGTAAAGGAGCTGCTTAAGGTAAAAAGATATGGATAAAATCTATTCTCGAAATAGAATCACACTTCCTAAAAAATTACCTAACATAAAAGGTTTTTTTTCTAAATCCAATCTACCTCAAAACCGTAATAAAACAAGAAAGATTATTACCATTCTGGCTATTTTAAGTATTGCTTTTTTAGTAGCCAAAACAAGCTTGGAAGCAATTTATCCTATTTTTGAAACTTTGTGCGAAAATAGAGCAATAGCAATTGCTACCAAAATATCGAATGAACAAGCTACGTTAGTAATGGCAAATTATAAGTATCAAGACTTATGTACGGTAACAAAAGATATAAATGGCAATGTTACCATGATAAAATCTAATATTATTCCTATTAATGAAATAATATCCGATGTAGCAGTACGTATTCAAGAAGAATTGGATAAAGAAAGTAATACTTCTTTTCGTATTCCATTAGGAAGTTTTACAGGGAGTAAATTACTTTCTGGAATAGGACCAGAAATACCATTTCGTATGTCTAGTGTGGGAAATGTAGAAACTGATTTGCGCTCTGAATTTTCTTCGGCAGGTGTAAACCAAACACTACATAGAATTTATTTACAAGTAGAATGTAATGTATCAATTTTAACACCTTTTAATGTAATAGAAAAGAAAATAGCAAACCAAGTACTACTAGCAGAAGCGGTAATAGTAGGAACCGTTCCAGAAACCTATTATAATTTAGAAGGAATGACAAGAGATAATACCATTGATGTAATAGAATAAAGACGTTAGTGTAAAATTAATGTAGGCAAAATGCCTACATAATTTTTATCTAAAAAATA
>CAKNOI010000048.1 GCA_930990125.1 uncultured Clostridiaceae bacterium
ATAAAAAGAAAAATTACTCTATACTTTCGTATAAAGTAATCAAAAAATTGTAATTGTGCGCCCAGCAAAGGGTAAGTAATCTAACAGGTGGAAATCCTGTCTGGTTAAGGTCTAACCAAACCACCAGTAGCGAGTTTTGTGCTTATGGCAGTAATGTTATGAGTAAAGCGTAAACAGCAAGGAAGTAGGGTTAAAAGGCGATTCAGTCCCGAAATTTTACAACTAAAAGGCAGACGTGCTAATTACCACGGAATGCAACATTTGAATAATCGATATGGTGAGAGTATTCAAACTTTTACGGGGTCAATAGAGCCAATCATATTTCACATAGTGATTACTATATCAACTGGGGAGAGCCTAATATTTCTTGTAAAATGCAAGTATGACAAACAACAATAAAACGGAGGATGTCAAATAAGTATTAGGCAGTCGGATAAGTTCATAGTAGTGAGGAAATTTCTGTAATGGAAATGGAGCGAAGGGACTTACGTAATAATGGTCTTTCTGAGGAAACATTATCTGTACTCAGGGACAGGAGGAATAATGGAAACGAAACTAGAAAGAATAGCAGATAAATCAAAGAATGAAAAGCGACCAATATTTACATCATTGTATCATTTGATAAATGAAGAACTACTAAAACAATGTCATAAAGAACTAGATGGTAGTAAGGCAGTTGGGATAGACAATGTTAGTAAGAAAGAATATGCAGAAAACCTAGACGAAAATATTAGAGACTTAGTAGTAAGATTAAAGAATAAAGCATACAAGCCATTACCAGCATTAAGAGTGTATATACCAAAAGATAATGGTAAAATGCGACCACTGGGAATATCAATATACGAGGATAAAATTGTGCAACTAGCATTAAAGAAAATATTAGAAGCAATATATGAGCCAAAATTCCTAAATAATATGTATGGATTTAGACCTAATAGAAGTTGCCATAAGGCAATTAAATATGTACACAAAAGTATTTCAAATAGAAGAATAAACTACATTGTAGATGCAGATATAAAAGGGTTCTTTGACCATATAGACCACAACTGGCTAATAAGATTTCTTGAATATAATATAAAAGACCCAAAGGTAATCGGACTAGTAAAGAAATATTTAAAAGCCGGAATAATGGATAAAGGGCAATATGTAGCAACAGAAGAAGGTTCAGCACAAGGTAATATCATAAGTCCAGTATTAGCAAATATATATATGCACTTTGTATTGGTGTTATGGTATAAGGAAATCATAGAAAAGAGAGCAGAAGGAGAAAATTTCTTAGTAGTATATGCAGATGATTTTATTGCAGGTTTTCAATATCAAAGAGAGGCACAAGCATATTATGAAGCATTAAAGAAAAGAATGAGTAAATTTGGCTTAGAATTAGAAAGTAGTAAAAGTAAAATAATAAAGTTTGGAAGATATGCAGAACAAAACAGAAAAGCATTAGGGCAAGTAAAACCAGAAACATTCGACTTTCTAGGACTAACATTTTATTGTAGCAAAACAAGACAAGGAAAACCTTGTATTAAGGTTAAGACAAGTAAGAAGAAATTTAGGCAGAAAGTGAAAGCAATGAAAGTATGGCTATATGAAAACCGAGATATAAGGGTAAAAGATTTAATGGATAAATTGAGTATCAAACTTGTAGGACATTATCGCTATTATGGAATATCACATAATGGCAAAATGCTAGCAAACTTTAGGCAAAGAACAATAGAATATCTATTTAAAGTATTAAATAGAAGAAGTAACAGAAGAAGCTACAATTGGGGAGGATTTACAGAGATGTTGAGGTATTATAAATTACCATACCCTAAAATATATGTAAGTCTATTTGATTAAATGTGAATGTTATTACGAAGAGCCGTATGCGGGAAAACTGCACGTACGGTTCTGAATAGGGGCTAGTGTCGTGAGGCACTTGTCTACTAAACTGTTTTTAAATATATTATCATAAAAGCAAGTGCTTATCAACTAACCACCTGCTCAACTTTATTATTCCCATTTAAAGAATTTAACTGATATTACAATACACACTACAAAAATTAAAATCATAAGAATAATAGGAAATATTATATTGTCTATTGGTAATCCAAGCGTTGAAGCCTTTAAAATTTTAATTCCTTGTGTTAATGGTAATATATCTACTATTTTTTGCATTATTCCTGGCATAACTTCATAAGGAAGTGTTGCTCCAGAAAAAATTAGCATTGGAAAATATAAAATGCTTGCTATGCTTCCTGCTGATTTACTATTTTTAGCAATTCCTCCTACCATCAGTCCAATACTAAACATTGATAACATTACTAAAAAATATGTACCTAAAAATTGAAGTATATTTCCTTTTATACTAAAATTCCAAAACACTTTTGCTACAATAAATATCAAAGCTAAAGATATTACAGAATATATCATATAAATAATTAATTGAACTGCTAAAAGCATAACTGGACTAGCTGGTGTAACTTTTAATCGCTTTAATATTTTTTGTTCTCTATATCCAGATAGAACTAAAGGCAATCCCATTAAACCTCCTGCACATATTGCTATTGTTGATATTGCTCCAAAGGATTGGTCTAAAAATGTATAGTCAGCTCCCTCAAAAGCTGGATTATTACCATTTATAATTCCTATTAATACCAAGATTACTACAGGCAAACATATTGCAAAAATAAACATATCTATCCCTCTAAATGATAATTTTAATTCTGTTTTCAAAAATGTGCTAAATGCCTTCATTTGATTCCTCCTCTCCTGAATACCAAAGATATGTATCTTCTAATTTTTCATAAGGACTTTGTTTTATTGCCTCTTGTACTGTTCCATAAAAACAAATCTTCCCATTTTTTAAAATGGCTATTTTATCACATAATTTTTCTACTTCATCCATATAATGTGATACCAAAAATATAGCAATTCCTTGATTTTTCAGTTTTTGTAATGCTTTCCAAACTTCTCGTCTTGCTTTCGGATCTAGTCCTGTTGTTAGTTCGTCTAAAAACATTACTTTTGGATTTGGAATAAGTGCTAAAACAATAAATAGCTTTTGTTTCTGTCCTCCTGATAATTCACTAATCGGACTATTCGTCTTTTCGTATATTCCAAATGTTTTTAATAATTCTTTATAATTCAATGCCTCTTTATAAAGTGATTCTGTTTCTTCGCATAGCTCGTAAACTAGCATTTTATCTGGATATTTTGTTTCTTGAAATTGTACCCCTACCTTTTCAAACAACTTTTTTCTTTCTTTTATAGGATTCATTCCCAATAAAGCAACCGTACCACTATCTATATTTTTAGTTCCTAAAATACAATCAATTAGTGTACTTTTTCCTGCTCCATTTGCACCTAATAGCCCAAATATTTCTCCATTTTTAACAGAAATACTTACATTATTTAAAACCTGATGATTATTGAACGATTTTTTTAAGTTTTTTACTTCAATCACATTTTCCATATATTCTTTCCTCCTTTCCTACAAAATAATAACACCAAGACAAAGTCTGGTGTTAAACTGGAGGGTTTATTTTTTTCATCTTTTTTATTTGAATAATCATTTTATTACATTCATCTTTCGCATTTGTTAGTGAAGTTAATAGTTTATCACATACAGAAACAATATCTTCATTCTCTTTTGGTGTATCAATTATATGTTTTATATCTACATTATTATCATTATCTAGATTTCCTAAAAGCCTTAATATTGCAGATAATGAAAAATTTGCACACCTTAACGAACGAATAATTTTTATTCTTTTTATATCATCTTCATTATATATTCTATAACCGTTTTCTTTCCTTTTTATTCTTAAAAGACCATTTAATTCCCAATTTCTTAATGTATCTATTGTCAATTCTAAATAATCAGCAACTTGCTTTCTTGTATATGTTTTAGAATATTCTGCAATTTCTTTTAAAAAATTATTTTCTACAATTTCTATTGCTTCTGCTGCATTTTTTTCTTCTTTATTTATACTTTCTAAATGTATTCTAGCAAGTTCTAATGCTTCATTATACTTTCCTTTGGCTGATGCTTTTATAATGTCAATCACTTGCTTTCTTAGTCCGTTTTGTAATAATTCACTTTTTAAGCCTATTCTTATTAGTTTTAATTGTTCAAAATGAATCTGATTATATGTTCTATATCCATTTTCCTTTCTTGGAATTTTTGGTAAAAATTCAATATCTTCATAAAATCGTACTGTATTAGGGTGTATATTAAATTCCTTTGCCATTTCAGAAGTATTATATTCTTTCATCTTTTCTCCCTTATAACTTACTATTTGTTT
>CAKNOI010000049.1 GCA_930990125.1 uncultured Clostridiaceae bacterium
CTGGAATTATAAGTGATTTATTTATACCGTTCTGGAATGTTACTTCGGTGTGTACGGTACTTTTACTAATTCCAAATTTTTTAGCTGCCCCTCGAACTGTGTCTTTACTTTCTATAATATACTGTGCTAGATGTGTGGCACGTTCTTCTATGTATAATTTTCCCAATTCTAAAAACCCCCTTAAGAAAGCTATGTTTGTAACATTGTATTCTTACTGGAAGTCCATTAGAACTAAAAGGAATGATAGAAAAGGCTTCTTTTACAACTTTTACTAAAAAATTATTAAAAACTACTAGTTTTTTTGAAAAAAATATGATATGATAATGTGCGTACTAAAAATGGGGTATCGCCAAGCGGTAAGGCATCGGACTCTGACTCCGACATTCCTAAGTTCGAATCTTAGTACCCCAGCCATAGGGAGTGATATCGAAGTGGTCATAACGAGCTGCATTGGAAATGCAGTAGCCTTTTTTGGGCCCGTGGGTTCGAATCCCACTCACTCCGCCAACTATTTTAATAGGTAAAATACATTCCATTTAAAGAAGTATTCGGTTACTGTCTAAATGGAGTGTATTTTTTATTTTTAATATTGTTCTTTTTCTAGTATTTTTTCGTGATAACGATAATCTGGCATATATTTTTCTAACATTGTTTTAAATCCTTTGGAGTGATTTTTATATGTTAGGTGGCAGAATTCATGTAGGATAATATATTCTATGGTTTCTTTGCTATATGCTACGATGCTTGGATTAACAAGAATTGTTTTATGTTCTAGACATGTTGCTAATTTACCATTTAGTTCTTGTATTTGGTAATCTTCTGGTGCAAGACCTGTCATGACTCTTGTTTTTTCCATTATTGTTTCTATTTCTTTTTCTGCTATCATTTGATACATTTTTTGGATAAGTGCCTGAATGGTTTCTTTGTTTTCTAATTTTTTATATTTAATAGGAAGCGTTATTTTAATGTTTCTTCCTTCTATATCTAGTGTAGGCATTTTGATAATTTTATAATTTACTTGTACTTCGTAAGTTCTACCTAAAATTTGAAGGTGGCTACAAGGATACTTACTAGAAATTTCGTATTCTGCTAATTTTTGTAAAATCCAGTTTTTTTTCTGTTCTACCACTTGTTGAATTTGGTTGTTAGAAAAATACCATGGTGCTTTTACTACTACTTCTCCATTTTGTACAGATATGTATAGGTCTGTATTTACTGTTTTATTTACGGTATAAGTGATTACATTATTTCTCATATTTTTATCCTCCTATCAAATTTTTGTTTCTCGAACTTTCGTTTGTTTTATTCTATCGAATTATTTTAATTTTGTCAATAGTTTTTTCTAATTTTTTCGAACATTTTTTTGTATCTTATTTTCTTGCTTTTTTTCGTGTTTTATAGTATAGTAAACAAGGTGATACCTATGATTTTAAAAGATATTCATTTAGTAGAAATCAAGCTTTACAAAGATGGCTTGCTTCTTTTTGAAGGAAAAATAGAGGATTTAGATGAGCAGTATTTAACCTCTGAAACAAAAAGTATTGATTTTGAAAATAGAACTTTACTTATTACCATTTAAAAAAACGTACTATTTCTAGTACGCTTTTTTTATTTTATGTATTTTATTTCATTGCTTCTTCTATTGCAACTGCTACAGCTACTGTTGCACCTACCATTGGGTTGTTACCCTTTCGCAAACATTTTATTTTATTATATTTTATTATATTTTAAATATCTTACAATACTATAAACATCCATAATTTAACGGTTTATTTTTATTTTAATATATTCTAATATATTCCATTTAATTTTATTGTATTTTATTTTTCGTGGACAAATCGTGGACAACTTGTTCTTTTTTCTAATTAAAACCATATATAACTCATTTCCTTCATTTATTATCCTAAAATGGAGAAAAAAATTAGATTAGTAAACTCTAATCTAGGTTTTTATTATCTTATTTTGTACAATATTCAAGACAAATCCACCCACTTGGGCATTTACCCCAACTACCTTGTACTTCAGAAATATCACACTCTACCCCTTTTACTAATCCGTTTGGTTTATTTGGATTAAGTTCTGCTACTTGTCTTTGTGCATTTTCTGTTAGTTCATTATATTTAAGCCAGTTATTTTCTAAAATCTCTGGAGTTCTTCTTACTGTTAATACTTCTGTATCTACTACGTATCTACCTTCTGTATAAACAGTTTTGTCTCCCATATCTATAGTTCCTTTGTATCTTAAAATACAAATATAACCTTCTCTTACATCTCTATAAGATACTTTTAATTTTTTATCTCCATTTTGCTCTAAGAATTTCCAGTTACAATCAATAATTCCTATATGGCCATAACCATTTCCATAATTTGAGCCATAAACTAATATATCTCCTCTTTGTAATCCTGCATTAGGAGATAATTTTTCAAATTCTTTAGGGACATTATTGGCCCAATCCTTTGCATTTCCATGTGCTTCAAATGGGATTCCTAGAACCTGATACAAATATTGCTGTACTAAACTTACACATTGTCCTGCATATTTATAGTTTGGTGGTGGATTTGCTACCTGGCCTTGTTTTAAAGCCCATTCTCCAAATTCTCTTAAATTCATTTTTTAATCCTCCTTATTAAAAAATTAATTGTATATAATATTTTTTACAAGTATTTTATAAATTTACCATATTCCTTTGCACATTGTTCTTCTATTCTGCAACCTCTAGCTTTTTCCCAACCTGGCATACATACAAGACAATCTACATTTGCCAGAAATTCTATTGATTTTGCTAAGTAATGTAATGGTGTATTTTGTCCATTTTTAAAATCATCAAATACAGTATCTACTACTTCGTGTCCTTCTTCCTTTAATCTTTCTACTAATTCTACTCTTTCATTTCTAATTTGTTCCTCTGTTTTGCCTCTCATAGGTTGACTAATCATTACTTTCATTTCTTCTTATCTCTCCTTATTTTTTTGTTTAATAATTTGATTTACATATACACTCAATCCAGCTACTAAAACTCCTTGCGTGATTGACGTAAAGATTGCTGTTAGAATTTCTTTGTAGCCGTATATATCTGATGTTGCTACTACGTATACTCCTGCAATCAAAATACCTATAATGCCTAGGATAATAGGAATATACTTATCTTTAATAAACTCGCTATTTTTGATAGCAAGTCCAATAAAATATAGTACAATAACTACTATTAATAGTTCTGGTTTGACATATTCTTTTATTGTCTCCATTAAATTTCCTCCTTTCTATCTCTTGCTAACCATTTTTTCTAAATTTTCTTCAATGAAAAATTTTAATTTCAAAATTTCATTTTTTTCTTCTTGATTAAATTTAACAGAGTTTATTTTGCAATATTGTAATGCTAAAAAACCTATAGGTTCTCCTTCTTTATTATTCAAGATAATATCAAAGAAAGATGCAACTTCTTGGTCTTTCTTTAATTCGTATGTTGCTGGCATAAGTTCTTTTATTTCTTCTAAGTTATTAATCACAAGTTCTTTTCTATTCAATAACGTTTCTACAAATCTTGGGATACAACTTAATGGCACGGACTGCAATTCTTTTTGGTGCCCTTTTATTCCAGTCCTTATAACTTCATAAGAGCAACTTGTCTTTAATGCACTTCTGCCATTAGCATAGTGTCCTCCGATTGTGAAAATCATAGATCTGTACTCTATCTGCCTTCAAATATTCTTTTATCTCTTCTAATCTGTTTGTAATTTCTATGTCTATTGAACATTGTTTCTGTATTTTTCTTGGTAATGTATTTTCTATTTCTTTTTTTGCTTTCATTATTGTTGCGACAAATGTTCCTACAGCTGCTATTAATGCAGTAATACTTATTATTGTAGTTGTTATACTTTCCAAGAATCTTTTCCCTCCTTTGTTTTTATCTATTTATATCCCAACACTTTTGTAATATAAATAGTGTTTGTACCCATTTCTTGGCTAATTGAGCCATTGTCTGGTCTTAAAGTAATGGTTGTGCTTCGAACATTAGAAATAGTTTTTGCATTTGCTCTATACAATGTATCCTTTATTGTAATTGTATTATATGTTTCAGTTACATTGGCCCACAAAGTTTGTAATTCAAATTGCTTTCCATTTGGATTTTCTATTTTTCTAGAACTATAATAATTAGAATTATCTCTATAAAAAACTTCAAGATATTTGTATTTTGAGACATCGTCATTTAAAGTTATATTACTATTACTACCTGTTGCATTTTCGTACAAAG
>CAKNOI010000050.1 GCA_930990125.1 uncultured Clostridiaceae bacterium
TAGGCAATAATAGTACCTATTACTTGCTCTTTACTTAATCCTTGCAGAGCTTTTTCTGTTTGAGAAGTAATTATTTTTACTGCATCTCCATTTTCTCTTTGTTCTAGGGTTTCTCCTACACAAACTATTGGCTTTAATCCATTTTGAAAAGCTTTCTTTAGTTTTAAATTTACCGTTTCATCTGTTTCTGCAAAATACTGTCTTCTTTCGGAATGTCCTATAATAACATATTCTGCACCAATTACTTGTAGCATCTTTCCTGAAACTTCTCCTGTGTAGGCACCTTTATCTTCCCAATGCATATTTTGTGCCCCTACTTTAATGTTAGTACCTTGAGCAGACATTAAGCTATAAAATAAATCAATAAATGGCACGCAAACTACAATTTCACTATCCGCATTTTTTACCATTGGCTCTAGCTGTTCAAAAAAGGCAATAGCTTCATTTGGAAGCATATTCATTTTCCAATTTCCAGCAATTACTTTTCTTCTCATTCTTTCCTCCTAATTGTATTTATATTCTTTTGAAAGGGTAATATACTTTTATTTATCTAATAAACATTCTACTCCTGGCAATTTTTTACCTTCTAAAAATTCTAAAGAAGCACCGCCTCCAGTAGAAATATGGGTAATTTTATCTGCAAGTCCTAATTTTTCAATTGCTGCTGCAGAATCTCCTCCTCCTACAATAGATATAGCACCTGTAGCTGCTACTGCTTTTGCTACTTCTCTGGTACCTACTTCATATTTTGAGAATTCGCATACCCCTAATGGTCCATTCCAGATAATTGTTTTTGCTCCTTCCATTGCTTTTTCAAACAGTTTAATAGTATCTGGTCCAATATCTAATCCTTCTAGGTCATCTGGAATTTCCTTAGAATGTACAATACTATCTTCTGCATCATTTGAATAGTCTTTTGCTACATGAGAGTCAACTGGCAATAGAATTTCTACTTTCTTTTCCTCCGCTTTTTTCAAAATATCTCTTGCTAAATCTAGTTTATCTTCTTCGCAAATAGATTTTCCTATTTTATGTCCTTGTGCTTTTAAAAAGGTAAATGCCATTCCTCCACCAATAATAAGCTTGTCTACTTTTTCTAATAAATTTTCTATTACACCTATTTTATCAGAAACTTTCGCTCCTCCTAAAATGGCGATAAATGGTTTTGCTGGATTTTCTAATGCTCCTCCTAAAAAGTCAATTTCTTTTTCCATTAAAAATCCTGCTACTGCTGGTAAATAATGACTAACTCCTTCGGTGGAACTATGAGCACGATGTGCGGTACCAAAAGCATCATTAACATAGATTTCTGCTAAAGATGCTAATTCTTTACTAAAAATAGGATCATTTTTTTCCTCTTCTTTATGAAAACGTACATTTTCTAGTAACACTACATCTCCTGGTTGCATTTGGTTGGTTAAAGTTTTTGCACTTTCTCCTACTACATCTTCTGCAAGTTTTACTTCTTTTCCTAAATAACTAGAAAGTTCATCTGCTACTACATCTAAAGAAAACTCTTTTTTTACTTCTCCTTTGGGTCTACCTAGATGGGAACAAAGAATTACTTTTGCTCCTTTTTCTATTAAATATTGAATCGTTGGCAAAGCAGATACAATTCTTCTGTTATCTGTAATTGTTCTATTTTCATCTAATGGAACATTGAAATCGCATCTTACTAACACTTTTTTGCCTGTTACATCTATATCACGAATTGTTTTTTTGTTCATATTATGAAAACCTCCTTATATTTTGTTTTTCCTTACACTAAATTAGTGTAAGAGAAGTCCGAATGACTATCCAGTTTTCTTAGATAGCATCGAACTTCTTTTACTTTTATCTTTTGGAAATATAGATTGCTAAATCTACTAATTTATTAGAATATCCCCATTCGTTATCGTACCATGCTACCAATTTTACAAATGTATCTGTTAGCATAATTCCTGCAGTAGCATCAAAAATACATGTATGGCTATCATGGATAAAATCAGAAGAAACAACAGGCTCCTCTGTATATGCCATAATTCCTTTTAACTCATTTTCAGATGCTTTTTTCATTGCTGCACAAATTTCTTCGTACGTAGCACTTTTTTCTAAGTTACAAGTTAAGTCTACAACAGATACGTCTACTGTAGGAACTCTAAAAGACATTCCTGTTAATTTTCCATTTAAGCTTGGAATTACTTTTCCTACTGCTTTTGCAGCACCAGTTGAAGATGGAATAATATTAGCAGAAGCTGCACGTCCTCCTCTCCAATCTTTTTTAGAAGCACCGTCTACTGTTTTTTGTGTAGCTGTAGTAGAGTGTACTGTTGTCATAAGTCCCTCTTTAATTCCGAAGTTATCATGAAGTACTTTTGCAAGAGGTGCTAGACAGTTTGTAGTACAAGATGCATTAGAAATAATATTCATACTTGGGTCATAAGTTTCATTATTTACTCCCATAACAAACATTGGAGCATCTTTAGATGGAGCACTAATAATTACTTTTTTAGCTCCTGCTTCTAAGTGTGCAGATGCTTTTTCCATTGTGGTAAATACACCAGAACATTCTAACACATACTCTACTCCATTTTCCCCCCATGGAACATTTTTAGGGTCCATTTCGTTATATACTTTAATTTCTTTTCCATTTACAATTAAGGTACCTTCTCCATGGCTTACTTCTCCTTGAAATTTACCATGAACAGTATCATATTTAACCATATATGCCATATAATCTGCTGCAATAAATGGGTCATTAATAGCAACAACCTCTACTTCTGGTTTAGAAAGAGCCGCTTGAAATGCTAAATTTCCAATTCTCCCAAAACCATTAATTCCAACTTTAATAGACATAATTCATATCCTCCATTTCCGATGTTTTCATACATCTTACAAATTCTTTACAGTTAGTATATCCTAACCATAGCTATTTTATATCAAAAACTATTTCTTTTCAAGTTTTCTTTCAAAAAAATAACGAAGAATCTAAAATTTTTTTCTTGTATTTTTATGCTCTATATGGTATGATAAGGAAAAGTTCTTGGTAGAGGTGATTTTTGTGTCTGAAAAATCAGAAAAAAAAGAAATGGAAATTATAACAGGAGATGGAGAAAACTTAGATATTTCCCCTGTTTATGAACATTTAGAGGTAGAAAAGCCAAAACAGCAGAAAAAAGAAAATATCGTTATTCCAGAAGAAAAGGATATTAAAAAAGTAAAAAAAGAATAATTTTTTTGTGCTTTAGGCTTGACAAGGTTTAAAAAACTCGCTATAATATACTCTGCTAAGCAAATGGCGAAGTAGCTCAGTTGGCTAGAGCATTCGGTTCATACCCGAAGGGTCATGTGTTCGAATCACATCTTCGCTACCAATAATGTTTCTGTTCAAACTAATGTGACAGAATCGATACAAAATCAATCAGAAATAAGATCTGGTTGATTTTTTTGTGAAAAAATACAGAAAAATTTATTGTCTTGCAAAGTCCCCGAGTTATGATGGTACGTCATAACTCATAGGGGGTTAGGACTGATGACAGAGTCAAAGTCCTCTAAAAATATTATGTATATAAAAATTCAAATAAATAGTAAAATTTAATTGACTTTTACAAACAATTGTTTTATAATAATACTTAGGATGTAAAATGTCATGAAATGGAGATGATATTATTGAAAGATATAGATAAGAATAATAAATCATTCGAAAATATAAAACATATTGATGAAAATGATATTGAATTTTGGTATGCTAGAGAGCTTATGCCTGTTCTACAATACTCAAATTGGCAAAATTTTGAAAGAATAATCAATAAAGCAAAAATGTCGTGTCAAAATAGTGATATTAGTATATTAGACCATTTTATTGACGTCAGTAAAATGGTGCAAATTGGTTCAGGAGCTTATAGAGAACAAATTGATTATAAATTGACTCGTTACGCTTGTTATTTAATAGCACAAAATGGAGATAGTAGAAAAAAAGTAATTGCTCTTGCTCAAACATATTTTGCAGTTCAAACTAGAAAACAAGAAATTAGTGAAAAGGAATATAGCTTACTTACCGAAGATGAAAAAAGATTTTATCAAAGA
>CAKNOI010000051.1 GCA_930990125.1 uncultured Clostridiaceae bacterium
CTGTGTGTGTGTGTGTGTGTGTGTACAGCCTCAAGGCTTTTACGTTTTTTCTCATTTCATTTTCCCCCTCGTATAATTCGATTAAACTTTAATATAGTAAATGGTAACAAATCCTGTGTAAGTACTCATATTGCTACTTGTCTTTATTCCTACAGTTGTATTTCCTACAAATGCGATTATTGAATTTGATTCACTTGTTGGATCTATGCCGTAATTTTGAAAAGATATTTTGTATCCGTTTGTATTTTGAAAATCGCATTGCATTGAGATAAAACTTGCTTTTGAAAAATTAATTCCGTGCGAAACTGTTTTTGATGTATTATTGGGTAATGCTCCAAAATCAATTCTCTTTCCATATTCTTCTTTTCCACTAATAATTCTTCCTGTTTTAAATTCTTGACCGGTTGTAATTTTAACATTTATCTGCTCTAGTAATTCTTTTTGGATTTGCTCTAATTCTTGAATTTTAGGTTTTTTCATCTTTCTTCCTCCCTAGGCTATGTATGTTATTACATCGCTCACATTAATTGCTTTATCACTACCACCATGAACTACTTCAATGTTTACGTCTCTGTTAGTGCTAATTGTAATAGTTATTGAACTATCATGCATTTGTATAGTTCTACTTATTTGAGTTTTTGGAGCTATAAAATTAGAAGGTAATTTAGTCGAATCGCTTGTCGGTCCACGTGGTTCTGCAGTGATTTTTATGTAAATACACATTACAGAATTTCTTTTTTCGTATAGCAAATCTATAATAAGTTGATTATCATAAGAAGCACTTTCTTTCACTGCAGTAAGATGTTGATCATCACTATATGTTTCTATATCTAGTTTTTCTTCTAATTTTCCTTCTATCTCTTGATACTTCTCTTGAGCGTTGCTCTTCTTTTCATATGTTGCCTCTGCTTCTGTTTTTTCTTGCTTACTTGCTATTTTCTCTAGTAATTCTTGATAGGTAGAATCAGCCATTTTCATCACCTCTTCTTATAAATTGCAACAAACTTCCTTTTTCTACATTCCATCCAAATTGGATTTTGTCAGATACACTTCCTTCTTCTCCCACTTCTGCATAGTTAATAGTAGGAGCTAATAATGCTCCTTCATAAAAAGCATCTATCATGTTTGCTCCCACTGTATATGAAAATGGTAAAGTATAATCTGTATTTGCAGTAATTCCGGATTGCGTTGTAATAGAATATTGCTTTTGATTTACTTTATTATAAATAGCGTTAATTCTGTTATTTAAAGTATTGTAGTCTATCTCTTCATTCAATACATACTCTACAAACACAAATTGTAACTCTTTATTTTGTGGTATATTTTCCATTGTAAACTGTATCGTATTGGAAAGTTCTCCTTCTTCTCCTACTTCTAAGTAATGTCTTCCTTTTGCTAGTCTCATTCCCATATAATACACAAATAATGTATTCATTCCTACTTTATATTGGCTTGGTAAAGTATAATTTGAATTTGCAACAATCTCTATATTTGTAATAACAGTATATGTATTAAATACTGTTGTTTTTCGTTTATTTAATTCTTGAAAAAATAAATCTGCTGATGGTACCTTTTCTTTTTCTCCTATACAATCTTCTATTGTATCAATAATTTCTGACTTATTAATAAAAATCAAGCTCTTATCAATTGTTGTTACAACGCTTTCTGCATTACCTGAAGAAAAGATGATATTAACATATTTTTCTAAAACTTCTGCTCCTCCACCGGCCGAAATGTATTCTCCATTTTCTCCAGCATTGCCATAACAATAAAGTTTTTCTTCTAAAGTATCTGGATCTTCTGCTATGACGCCTAACTCTCGCCATTGAAAACCTTCTTCTAACTCCTCATTTTTTAATACAAAAGAAACATTTACTTTGTTTTCTTCTACAATCTGTATAGAATGTATATCTAAGCTTAATGTTTCATTTTTTAATTCTGTTAAATTTAAAATGCTTTCTGAGCTCCCTAGTTCTCCATCGCCTAAAGCTACTCTTTTAAATTTTAATTCTTTTCCCATCTGAGCTTTAGCATTTAATGTAATGCCATCATTCGTAATTTTTAATCCACCAAAAACTGCCAAAATTACACCACCTGCCTTATATTAAAAAAATCTCCTGTATGTATTGAAATTGCATAATTTGTATTCATGTTTTCCGTCATAAATAAATTAACAACAATAATTAAATTTGCTGGCAATTGTTCTCTTAAATCTTTATTGAGAATTTCTGCAACGTCTTGAAATAGATAAGCTACCTCTATTTTTATACTATATTTGTTACAATCTATATTTAAGATATAGTTACCTTTTCCTAAAGTTGTATCTAATTTTTCTACCAACCAATTATAAGAATATGGAACCCTATTATTTATTTTAGATAACAATTTGAATCGTCGTTGTGCTACATCGTTTGTGTCATTTTTGATTTGAAAAATTTTTTCGTATCTTTCTAATCCATAGGTAGAAGCGGTATTGATAACAATTTCTTGTAGAACTTTATTAATTTCATTTTTTAAAGTATTAATACTTATTTCTTCTGTGTTCGTAATTTCTCGGAACTCTTTAATATTCCTTAGAAAATCTGGTAAATACTCGATAAGTTTCAATTTAATACCACCTCTCCAAGCTTTGGGATATATTCTGAAGATAGAATAATATTAGCTGTACTTCCATTTACAAGTGTATTAGTTATATCTATAACACCGTCCACGTTTAAAATACGAGATTCTAACTGTGCTACTCTTACCGTGATTTCTTCTAAATCTTGCCAATCTCTTTTCAAAGAAAGCAAATAATCATTTATAACAGATTCAATCTCTTCTTGAATAATTTCTGTTGTAATAGACTGCTTTAGTGTTAATGTTGTGCTAATATTAATTTCTTTTTCTGTTGCTGTTACAACAGTTACATCATGTCCAATAGGGGCTATTCCTAACCCTTGTCCAGGATTTGGACACATCAATTCTTGTACTTTTTCTATTAGAATTTCAGAAGCCACATTAAAATCCGTGTCTAAAATAATTAGTTTTACAGTTCCTCCCCCATTCCAAGTAGGAATAACTTTAACAGCTCCTACTCCTTCTATTTCTTTTGTTTTTGCTTTATAATCTGCTATATTTCCGGCAAAAGTTGGCTGGTTTACTTTTTCATAATATCTTTCCCTTAACTCTTCATCAGTTTCAATATCTGTTCCAGGAATAAGTGTTTCTGCTATTTTAGCCACTCCTAAACCTTCAATATTATCAACAGGTATTAAGATTCCTATTGGTGCATTTCCTGCAATTCCATTTGTCTCGCATTCTACTTGATAAACCCCTTGAGATATTCTGTTTTTTACAACATAAATTAGTTCTCCAATCCCAAACCTTTTACCTATTTCTATATCCATAAGCTCATTTTCATTATTATAAAATTCTGCTTTTTTAATTGCTTTTGTAGCTTCTCTTCTTGTAACCCCCATCTGTTCTACTAATTTGTCTAAATACTCATCTACAGCAGTATCTATAAAAGCTAGATTGACAACACCTTCTAGTTCTATATACATTTGAGCTAATTCTGCAGCTACTGGAGCTAAAGCATTAAAAATAACAGAGCCTTCTCTTTTGTCTAAAGGCTCTGGAACTTGTTCTAACATTCTTGGTAGTATTTCTTCATAACTATATTTTTTTTCAAACATTTATTTCTACCTCCACTGGTATGGTTGCTTCTTGTAAATTACTTTTAACAGAAAAAATA
>CAKNOI010000052.1 GCA_930990125.1 uncultured Clostridiaceae bacterium
CATTAATTTTGAAGGTAAACATATTTTAGATTTTTCTATAACTAACGACTTACCTGGTAGCGAAATCGCTGTTGAAAGAATCTTTAATGCTCTTCAAGAAAATGACTTAAAATATGTTACTATGGTCTTGGAATCTACTAATGTTTTTAGCTTTCATATTGCTAACTTTTTAGCTTCTAACAATTCACTTTTTAATTTTAATTCTAAAGTGTTTGTTATTAACCCTAAAGAATCTAGCAATTTTAGAAAAACTTATTCTGATATGGATAAAACTGATCCTCAAGACGCTTTTGTTTTAGCTGATATGGCTCGTTGTGGTCGAATAAACCAACAACCATACAAGGCATCTCAACTGTTTGCTCTTCAGCGCTTAACTCGTCAACGTTTTCATTTAGTTAAAACTATTATGAGAGAAAAAGCTTACATGATGAGCAATATTTATCTAAAGTTCAGTTCTCTTTATATTGCAAAAAAAGAGGACGAACCTTTTAGCAATTTATTTGGTAATACATCTAAATCCATTATTGCTGACTTTACTCCTGATGATATTGTTAATATGTCTGATGAAGATATGATTAATTTCATTATGGAGAAAGGTAAATCTCGTTTTTCTAATCCTCAAGAAAATGTTAAACTTCTTAAGAAAATTGCTCGTGATTCTTACAGATTAGACAAAGTTGCTTATGACCCTATTAACGTTGCTATCTCTTCATCTTTCAATACTATTAATACTTTAGAAGATAATCTTAAAGTTATTGATAAAGCTATTGAGAAGAATGTTAAAGGTCTTTGTGACAATGAATTTACCATTCTTAAGTCAATCCCTGGAATTGGTGATGTATATGCTGCTGGCATTATCTCTGAAATTGGTTCTATTAACTTTTTCAAAGACAACAATGCTCTAGCTAAATATGCTGGTTTAACTTGGCGTAAAACCCAATCGGGTTACTTTGAAGCTGAAACTACTAGAATGACTAAGACAGGAAACAAATATCTACGCTACTATTTAATTGAAGCTGTTTCTTCTGTTAAAAACCATTCTAAAGAATTTAATGATTTTTATACTCGCAAATACAATGAAGTGAGCCGTGGTGCACATAAGCGTGCCTTAGCACTTTCTGCTCGAAAACTAGTAAGGTTAATTTTTGGTCTGCTACACCATAATCAACTTTACTCTGCAACCAAATTAGATAATCGCTCAAACTAATTACATATTTTACCATTTCAATGTGCATTTTTTGCATGTTTTATTAAGTGTGTCTATTTTTTAATGTTTTCCAAAAAAATATTTGAAAAATTTTTTATTTTTCTATTGACATATTACCTACTGTCTTTATGTATAAAAGCCAAAGTATGGGCATACTCTGGCTTAATTTATCTTTATTTTTATTTTGTTTTTATAACTGATATTTCTCCTCGAAACCCCTCAGCCTACGGGAAATCATCAAACGATTGACTGCTAATCAATCTCACGGGAATTCCACCCTCTTGAGGATCGCTCAAGACTGCCCCCATTGCGTGAGTCTGTGGCTAGGCAGGAGTATCTTTAACCCTGTTGTCTGTCTTGGCAATATTAGGAGCAACCTAATTTTATAATCAAGTATTTCTCGCTCGCTTTTATATCTATAAAAGGTCTTGGCGTACTTATTAACGTGCTTATCCTCTCGGAATAACAACAGGAACGTATTTGATGAAATGAATATCAAATTTTCAAAGAACGTCCTGCCCCCCACTGAAAAGGAGAACAGGTGAAAGGGATAACTTACCCTCTCATCTGTTTCCTCACTTAAATAAGTTTTGTATAGTCTAAAATTTTAATTTTTTAGAAATCTTTTCTATTGCTATATCAACACTAAACTTTACTGCCATTTTCGTACAGTTTTCTTCTTGTGCAATTTCTTCAAAAGTCATATTTCTAAAATAATATTTTTCTAATCTCCTCTTTTGTGTTTCTGGTAATTCTTGAATAGCTTTTTTTAGTTCTTCAGTTAATATCTTTCTGACTACTTCATCATCTACACTCAAAGGCTTGTCCATTGCTCTATTGTTTAAATTATTTTCATATATTTCAGAATGTTCTATATGACGATCATATTCATTCAATTCCTTAATATCATCAAGTTCAAACTTATCAAAAGTTTTATATATTTCTTCGCTAACTTCTATATTTTGTAATATACCTTTACCATCTTTAAATGAAACGGTATAAACATTTCTTTCTTCACAATAATTTAATGTATAAGGGTTATCCTTACTTTTTCTTCTTTTTGGGCGATTTGCCATTTTTCTTTCCTCCTATCAATTTGAATTTTTTTAAAAACAAATTGATAAGGTGGATCACGGCACCCAATATTTATTGCATTAAAAGCAACAAAAAAAAGGTCAAACTCACCTTGTAAATAGGTGAATCTGACCTTATTCTTAACTGCATTATGTTGTTTATTTACTTTTCCCGGAGAGTGGTATTTTTCTTTCCCCATAGGCAATAAACCTCCATAAACGAACGCTATTGCCTTTCAGTTACACATAAAGTTATAAATACTACTCTAAACTTTTTGTATGTATAATTTTTAAAATTAAATTAGCCAGTAATAAAGAAGTCTATCTAAATAGAAAAACACTACATACTACTAATTTTTAATTACAATTCTATTTATTCACTACTACCACTTATCCTTCTTTCTATATTACATAGCACTAGGCAATGCTATATTGCCCACATTATACGACATATTACTCGAAAAATTTGTCGAAATTTGTATAGAACGCAAAAATTGTTAAAAAAAATAAAACTATGACTATGTTTGTCGCAGTTTTATTAACATAATTATATATTTTTTTCAATTATTAGTGGATTTATTTCTATAACTTGATAACCTAAATCTTCTATTTCAGTTTGTAAAAATAACATTATTGTTTCTACATCTACACTATCATTATGTTTTGGTAACAGTTCCTGTGTCCATATCGCCACTAATTCTAATAAATTCTTTTTGCTATCTGGATTTTCTTTTAAATATTGCACTAACCTTTCTGCTATTATGTGAGCCATCTTTGAATGGTCTTTGTCATTGTTTTCTTTGCAATACTCACAATATTTTAATAGATGATCCTCAACATATTCTTCTTTCTTACATAAAGTATATTCATTATTGAAGTCTGGATAAAACTCTGTTGGCAAGAAATGATATGTTCTTAATTCAATAGCAACAGTATAATATTCTAATTCTTTTGGTACTAATGACCTTACTATTTGCGAATATGTTTTGTTGACTATTA
>CAKNOI010000053.1 GCA_930990125.1 uncultured Clostridiaceae bacterium
TAAGGGATTAGAAAAAAAGATAAAAAAATTGCCTACATTTACTTGACACATACAATAAAGACCAGCTTTGGTCTTTTTTCTTGCCTTTTGCCAGTAGCTATGATACAATATCTACCAGAAAAAGGAGAGAAACAGATGGAACAATCCAAACAACAATTCATTCGAAATTTTAGTATTATTGCACATATAGATCATGGAAAATCTACCTTAGCAGATAGATTAATAGAAATGACAGGCGTATTATCCGATAGAGAGATGGAAAGCCAAGTGTTAGACAATATGGAACTAGAAAAAGAAAGAGGTATTACCATTAAATCTCAGGCAGTACGTATGACTTATACAGCATCAGATGGAAAAGAATATATCTTAAACTTAATAGATACTCCAGGTCATGTAGATTTTAATTATGAGGTATCCAGAAGCTTAGCTGCTTGTGATGGGGCAGTGCTTGTAGTAGATGCAAGCCAAGGAGTAGAAGCACAAACCCTTGCTAATGTGTATTTAGCATTAGATAACAACCTAGAAATTATACCAGTTATTAATAAAATCGATTTACCAAATGCAAGACCAGAAGAAGTAAAAAAAGAAATAGAAGACATTATTGGTTTAGATACCAGTGATGCACCATGTATCTCTGCAAAATCAGGACTAAATGTGGATAAAGTGCTAGAAAAAATAGTAACCGACTTACCAGCACCACAGGGAGATGAAACAGCACCATTAAAAGCACTTATCTTTGATTCCTACTACGATAACTATAAAGGTGCTATTGCCTATGTACGTATTATGGATGGAACTGTACAAGAAGGGGACGAAATACTCTTAATGGCAACAGGAAAAAAATTTGTGGTAACAGAAGTAGGCTATTTTGAGCCAGGCACCTATCAAAAAGCGCAAAATTTACTAGCAGGAGAAGTAGGGTATATTGCAGCAAGCATTAAAAACCTAGAAGACTTACATGTAGGAGATACCATTACAAAAGCACAAACCCCAGCAAAAGAGCCATTAGCAGGATATAAAGCAGTAAATCCAATGGTATATTGCGGAATTTATCCAATGGATGGAAGTGACTACGAAAACCTAAAAGTAGCACTAGAAAAACTAAAACTAAACGATGCCGCACTTACTTTTGAAGCGGAAACCTCTGCAGCCCTTGGGTTTGGATTCCGTTGTGGCTTTTTAGGGTTATTGCATCTAGAAATTATAGAAGAAAGACTAGACAGAGAATATGGGCTTAGTCTTATTACAACATCCCCTTCTGTTATTTATCATGTACACAAAACCAACGGGGAAGTAATAGAACTATATAACCCAGCAGATTTACCACCACAATCAGAAATAGCCTTTATGGAAGAACCATTTGTAACAGCAGAAATATTAACACCAAAAGAATATGTAGGAAACATTATGGAAATATGCCAAAACAGAAGAGGCATATATAAAGACATGAAATACCTAGACCAAAACCGTGTTACCCTTTATTACGAGATGCCATTAAACGAAATTATATATGACTTTTTTGATAATCTAAAATCCAAAACAAAAGGGTATGCATCATTTGACTACGAATTTAAAGAATATGTAAAATCAGACCTAGTAAAACTAGACATCTACGTAAATGGAGAAAGTGTAGATGCATTATCCTTTATTGTACATAAAGATAATAGCTATAGCCGTGGTAAAAAAATGGTAGAAAAACTAAAAGAAGTAATCCCAAGAAAATTATTTGCCATCCCACTTCAAGCGGTAATAGGTGGAAAAATAATTTCCGCTATGCGTAAAGATGTACTAGCAAAATGCTATGGTGGAGATATTACCAGAAAGAAAAAACTATTAGAAAAACAAAAACGTGGCAAGAAAAAAATGCGTGAAATAGGAAATGTAGAAATGCCACAAGAAGCATTTTTATCTATTTTAAAATTAGACGACGAATAAAACACCAAAACTTATAAAAGATTTCGGGAAATAATAGAAAAAAGAAAAGCAAGGAGCTAAAAATGGAAAAAAGAAAAGAAAAAGAAGAGAAAAAAATATGGGAAGACCAAGTAGAAGGAAGAAATGCAGTAATGGAATTACTACTTTCTGAAAGAGATGTCAATAGAATTTGGATAGCAAAAGGAGAAAAACATGGTTCTATTTATAAAATTATTGGTATCGCAAAAGAAAGAAAAATACCAATAGTAGAAGTAGAACGAGGAAAAATAAATCAAATGGCACAAACAGAAAATGCACAAGGGGTTATTGCAACTGTTCCACCATTTAATTATCAAACCATAGATGCTATGCTAGCACTTGCTAAAGAAAGAAACGAAGACCCATTTTTATTGTTATTAGATGGAATAGAAGATCCACATAATTTAGGCTCTATTATTAGAACGGCAGAAACAGCAGGTGTACACGGTGTTATTATTCCCAAAAGGAGGTCTGTAGCCGTAAATAGCACGGTAAGCAAAACCTCTGCTGGTGCTGTAGAACACATGAAGATTGCCAGAGTAAGTAACTTAAACGAAACTATCCGCAATCTAAAAGAAAAAGGATTATGGATTGTAGGAACCGACATGCATACTGATACTTACTATTATAAACAAGACTTAAAAGGCCCAATAGCCATTGTCATTGGTAGTGAAGGATTTGGAATGAGCGAACTAGTAAGAAAGAACTGCGATTTTCTAGTAAAAATACCAATGAAAGGCAAAGTAACATCACTAAACGCATCTGTATCTGCAGGAATTGTGATGTATGAAGCGGTAAGGCAAAGAAACAAATAATAAAAGGTAACAAAAGGAACGGGGGATTTTGGCAGGAATTTTGCAAAAAAAGTTATTCTGTTGTAGACATTTCTGCCTAAAAAAAGTCTATAAAAAGTTTCAAAAAAGCATCTAAAAAAAATCTCAAAAAAAGTTGAAAAAAAGTATTGACATAAAAGAAGAAAAATGATAATCTCAACTTAAACACTTTTTAAAAAGTAAAACTCTCTAATACGTTGAATAACAA